>NZ_JAQOSO010000101.1 GCF_030068505.1 Roseofilum capinflatum BLCC-M114 | reverse complement strand
GGGAATGGGGAATGGGGAATGGGGAATGGGGAATGGGGAATGGGGAATGGGGAATGGGGAATGGGGAATGGGGAATGGGGAATGGGGAATGGGGAATGGGGAATGGGGAATGGGGAATGGGGGTTAGCGATCGCCTTCTGGGGCTGGAGGAGTCAGAAGAATCAAGTTTTGGTCTAGGAGCGATCGCATTCCCTCGATTCCCTGTTGGGTTTGCGCCAGGATCTCGCGAACGGTTTGTTGTCCATTACAGGCTTGCAGCAGTTGAAAGTGTTCCTCGGATAGGCTGACGGGTTGATAGTCCCGGTTCATAAGGCTTTGGGACGGCCAGCCATGGAGACAGGGATTAGGTTCGGGGATGGCTCCCACCAGAAGATCATCCTCAGACCAGTCGCAGTAATCCAGGGGAGGACGAGCGAGGAAAAATTCGTAGTGGGTCAGTTCTGGGTCGAGCAGTTCAATCAGGCGATAGCGTTGGCGATCGCTCAAATTTTCTACCCGTTCCATCAGTTCTGGGGCTTGGCCGAGTAGGCGATCGATATCCCAATACTGGGGATTGGAAAAGCCCACAAAGGCTAATCCCGATGCTTCGATCAATTCAAACAGGGTATCAATGGTGTAATCAATTTCCTGGGGATGAACATACATATCGGCAAAGCATTCATCTCGGTGATTTTCCAGGGCCCAGCGCCGTTTGTCTTCGCGCACGATCCGGTTATCTTCCGGTAGGACGGAGAAAAGTTTACGTCCAACTTTGACTCCATCTTGGTAATCTCCCCGATGTTCTCCTTGGAGCAAGGCGATCGCCTGTTGCATGAGCTGAATTTCAAATCGTCCCAAGTGAGCATAGACAAAAATATGCAGCAGTCCCCCTGGCGCTAACTTACAGGCCAGAGATTGAATACCGCGAATCGGATCGGGGAGGTGGTGCAATACGCCCACACAATTAATCAGTTCAAACTGGCCGGGCAGTTGGGCCACATCGTACAAACTGAGGTGATGAAATTCTACTCGGTCGGCTCCTGATCGCTGACAACGCTCCTGAGCAACTGAGAGCGCTCCGGCACTCAAATCAATGCCCACCACAGAAGCTTGGGGATTCAGATGAACTAAGTATTCAGTGCTTACCCCCGTTCCACATCCGGCATCCAGAATCCGGATATCTTGACGAGGGGGCTTACGTCCTGTGCAGAACTGGTAAGCCGCCAACCAATTCCAGCGCCAGTTGTATCCCGGAGGGGGTTCATCAAGCAAAGGTTCTGGAGGAAAGGGATAGGTATCGTAAAGTTTGGCTACAGCGTGACTAATGGCTTGAGCTTCGGACATAGTGAGGAGAAAATGAGGGCTGCCAGATCTGATTATCCAATATTTGGGACACAGAACTCACTGAAAATTTCAGTCGGCAGGAATAGGAAACAGGCGCTGCTAGAGCAGTTTTAGGGAGGATCGTCGGGTCTCTAGAGCCATTAGCCCTGGCTAATAACGTAACAAAACTTATCTTTTTTCTCAGTCAGGGGACTGCGATCGCCTATGATGTAGAATCGTTACGCTTTTTAATAAACAAAGGGAGTCAAGCCAGACTACCCTTAAGATCAAACATCAATAGCTATCAGGGATCAGTCCTCTGGACTGGTCGATAGCCACAAGCTGTTTAACGCAATTGCTGTAAACATCCAAAGGGAGCTAAGAAGAGCGCATGACTATCAAGGCAAGTGGTGGAAGCTCCGTTGCTCGTCCGCAACTGTATCAAACGGTTGCTGTTTCAACGATTTCTGTTGCTGAACAGCAAGACCGTTTTTTAGAGCGGACTGAACTCGGTGAGCTTTCAACCTATTTCGAGTCAGGTCTCAAACGGTTGGCGATCGCCGAAATCCTCACCAAAAATTCTGAACTGATTGTTTCACGGGCAGCCAATCGGATCTTCACCGGTGGTTCTCCCATGGCTTTCCTAGAAAAGCCTAAAGACCCAGAACCCGCCCTCGTAGGAGCCAAAAAAAGCCAGAACGTAGGCACAGAAACCTTTGTAGAAGATAACCGCAGTGGCGGACTCTTCTCAGGATTTGGGGCTTTATTCAATACCCCCAGCACCGGGCCAGTACCGGCTGGATTTCGTCCCATTAACGTTTCCCGTTATGGGCCGTCCAACATGACCAAATCCCTACGGGATTTAAGTTGGTTTCTGCGTTATATTACTTATGCGATCGTAGCAGGAGACCCCAATATTCTCTCCGTAAACGTCCGTGGACTCAGAGAAATTATTGAAGGCGCTTGTTCTACGGCTGCAACCATAGTAGCCCTACAGGAAATGCGGGCTAGTGCTTTAGGGTATGTAAAAAATACCCCAGATTCTAGCGAGATCGTTGGACAATATTTTGACGTAGTGATCGCTGAATTCAAAGCTTCCACACCGTCAAATAAAATCCGTCAACGCCCAAGCCTCGATCAACAGGGACTTGAACTGCCGCAAATTTACTTCAATGCTTCTGAGCGTCGGCAAAAATTTGTCATGAAGCCTGGACTATCCACCTCTGAAAAACAGGAAGTGGTGAAGGCTGCCTATCGGCAAGTCTTTGAACGGGATATCACTCGGGCCTATTCTCAATCGGTTTCTTATCTAGAATCTCAGGTGAAAAATGGCGACATCTCCATGAAGGAGTTTGTCCGCCGCTTGTGTCTGAGTCCTCTGTATCGCCAGCAGTTCTACGAACCGTTTGTCAATAGTCGGGTGGTAGAACTGGCCTTCCGCCATATCCTCGGTCGAGGTCTGTCGAGTCGGGAAGAATTCCAGAAATATTTCTCCATTGTTTCCGATGGCGGGCTACCGGCTTTAGTGGGCGCTTTGGTCGATTGCCAAGAGTACGCCGATTACTTCGGAGAAGAAACGGTTCCTTACTTGCGCGGCCTAGGACAAGAAGCCCAAGAGTGCCGTAACTGGGGGCCCCAACAAGAGCTGTTTAACTATAGCGCACCGTTCCGCAAAGTTCCCCAATTTATTACCACGTTTGCGGCCTATAACCGTCCTCTACCCGATCAGCATGTCTATGGTTCGGGTAACGATCCCCTGGAAATTCAGTTTGGGGCCATTTTCCCCAAAGAAACCCGTAATCCGAGTGCGAGTCCTGCGCCCTTTGGTAAGGATACCCGCCGTTTGTTAATTCATCGGGGAGCAGGGATTGATAGCCAAGTTTCGGCTCCAAAATCACGGGGTAAAGCTCCGGGGACGTTAGGCCCGAAGGTCTTTAAGTTGGATCAAGTACCGGGAACAGTGGGCAAAAAAGCGGGAACTAATGTCAAGTTCTCGGAAACGTCCACTCAAGCGGTGATTCGTGCCTGCTATTTACAAGTCTTTGGCCGAGATGTATATGACGGTCAACGACTGAAGGTGATGGAAATTCGCCTGGAAAATGGAGATATTACAGTTCGGGAATTTGTGAAAGCCCTGGCCAAGTCAGATGTCTTCCGCAATCTGTACTGGAGTTCTCTATATGTCGTCAAGGCGATTGAGTATATCCACCGGCGGTTATTGGGTCGTCCCACCTATGGCCGTCAGGAAATGAATCGGTATTTCGATCTGTGTTCTAAGAAGGGTTTTTATGCCCTGGTGGATGCGATTATTGATTCCGTTGAGTATGCGGAGGCTTTCGGAGAAGATACGGTTCCCTATGAGCGGTATTTGACTCCAGGTGGATTATCCTTACGCACCATGCGCGTGGGTAGTCTGCGCGAAGATATGGGTCAACTGGTTAAGCCAGAAAAAGCCCCACGCTTTGTTGAACTCGGCGCAGTTACGGAATCACGCGGCGATATTGAGGTACAAGTGCGGATCAATCAAGGGGTTCGCAAGCAACGGGAACAGCGCAAGGTCTTTAAGTTGACGACTTTGGTTGATAAACCGGCCGTGAATGCCTTGATTGGCGCAGCTTATCGGCAAATCTTTGAGCGGGATATCGCTCCATTTATTGTCAGCAATGAATTCTCTAGGTTAGAGAGTCGTTTGACCAATGGTGAGATTACGGTCAAGGAGTTTATTGAAGGGTTAGGGTGTTCGGATCTGTATATCAAGGAGTTCTATACGCCTTTCCCGAATACGAAGGTGATTGAGCTAGGAACGAAACATTTCTTGGGTCGTGCGCCTTTAGATCAGGCGGAAATTCGTAAGTATAACCAGGTGTTGTCCAGTGAGGGGATTCGTGCCTTTATTGGAGCGATGGTTAATAGTATGGAATATCTACAGGCCTTTGGTGAAGATGTGGTTCCCTATTGCCGCTATAACACGCTGCCGGCAGCGAACTTCCCGAATACAGAGAAGTTGTATAACCAATTGACGAAGCAGAGTAAGGACATTGTGGTTCCTAGCTTTGAACCAGTCTAAAGGTTGTATCGGTTAAAATTTGAACGCGATCGCCGCTAGTAGGCGAGCGTAGAGTCCATTAGGGATGGTGCAAATTGCCATCCCTAATGGATTTTGTTGTTCATTGGAAAAAATGTGAACAGTTGTAACAAGCTGGGAAAGTGAAAGGAAATGGTCTTAAATACCTATGCTGACAGGCTTAGAGAAGGGATCAAAATGAGGGAAAATGTAAAAAAATGTTAAGAAGTGATTTAGGATGTGAACTCCATGCCTGACAATGAGTTCGGACGGATATAAAACCAATGAAAAATATCAGAGGTAAATATCCGGCGATCGCTGAGTCAAACCCTGTGCTTTTAAGCTAATCCCCTTGAGCTATGCCAAGGTTCCTTAAAACAACAAATAGCAAATTCATTAACTCAACGAAGTTGCTACGGCGCTAGACTCAGACCCTTTGGCGCAAGCCATCTCTATAAAACCAAATTGGTGACATTTTCTATTTTGGAGGACTCCACAACATGAGTATCGTCACGAAATCCATCGTGAATGCTGATGCTGAAGCTCGTTATCTCAGCCCAGGCGAACTGGATCGGATCAAAGCTTTTGTAACATCTGGTGAGCAACGTTTGCGGATTGCCCAAATCCTCACCGACTCTCGCGAGCGCATTGTTAAGGAAGCAGGCGATCAACTCTTCCAAAAACGGCCTGATGTGGTTGCTCCTGGTGGAAATGCCTATGGCGATGAAATGACCGCAACCTGTCTACGGGACATGGACTATTACCTGCGTCTGATTACCTATGGAATCGTGGCCGGTGATGTAACCCCCATCGAAGAAATCGGTTTGGTTGGTGCAAAAGAGATGTACAAATCTCTGGGTACTTCCCTGGATGCAGTGGCCGAAAGTGTTAGTTGCATGAAAGCAGTAGCCACTTCCCTGATGTCAGGTGAAGATGCGGCTGAAGCCGGTTCTTACTTCGATTATGTCAAAGGTGGTCTTTCCTAGACTGACCTAAGTTTTAGCCAAGGCTCAACATTTGAGCATTAACTACAACTGATCATTTTTAAGTAACTTCATCAACAACACAACCATGCAAGACGCAATTACTGCTGTTATCAATTCTTCCGACGTTCAAGGTAAGTACCTTGATTCTGCTGCTCTGGACAAGCTCAAAGGCTACTTCGGAACCGGCGCTCTGCGGGTTCGTGCAGCTACGGCTATTAGCGCCAATGCTTCTACCATTGTGAAAGAAGCAGTCGCTAAAGCTCTGCTGTACTCCGATGTGACTCGTCCGGGTGGAAATATGTACACCACCCGTCGCTACGCTGCTTGTATCCGTGATTTGGATTACTACCTGCGTTATGCGACCTATGCGATGTTGGCTGGAGATCCTTCCATCTTAGATGAGCGGGTTCTCAATGGCTTAAAAGAAACCTACAACTCTCTGGGTGTTCCCATCGGTTCCACCGTTCAAGCAATCCAAGCGATGAAAGAAGTAACTGCGAGCTTGGTGGGCGAAGCGGCTGGTAAAGAAATGGGTGTGTACTTCGATTACATCTCCTCTGGCTTAAGCTAGACTAAGTGCTTCAACTGAAGGTAGTGCTTTCTTGATAAACGCCCTTCAGAAGTAGAGTCTGGGAAGTCTAGGGTAAGTCCTAGACCGTTACAAGCCTAATCGAGAGAAAGGGTTTGTTTCGGGGGTTGAACTGTCAGCAGATAGAACAATAACCGATCGCAATGGTCTAGAATTGGCTCTGGACTCCCAGACTGGGGAGGGTACAGTAAAAAAGTTTTGATAGCATTTTTTCTGAATTTTTGAATCGCAATAGGAGAAATTAGCCCATGCGGATGTTTAAGGTAACGGCTTGTGTGCCGAGTTTAAGCAGAATTCGGACGCAACGAGAACTGCAAAATACTTACTTCACGAAGTTAGTGCCCTATGATAATTGGTTTCGTGAGCAACAGCGAATTATGAAAATGGGTGGCAAAATCCTTAAGGTGGAGTTGGCTACCGGTAAAGTGGGAGCAAACGCGGGTTTGCTCTAATTGCTATGGATTTAGCTCCGTATTGGGGGTTGTCTGGCTGACGAAGCCGACAAAAGAGTTTTTGAACAGAGCAAGAGTAAGGGTTTAGGCTTTACTTTTGCTTTGTTTTTTGTTAGAGTCCATGGAGAATTAAGTTAATTATCATACTCCTTGAAGCTTCAACAGTTAATCCCTTTGATCGATCCCTCCGTCAAGGAATGGGCTATGGAGGCGCGACTATTGCGATGGTTAACCTTCCTGTGGCTATCGGTTGGGCTTGTCATTTTATTTTCAGCATCCTATCCTCTGGCGAACTCCCATGGGGATGGGTTTTATTATGTGAAGCGACAAATGGCTTGGGCGCTATTGGGCTGTGTTGGATTCAATGTGATGGTGTATACGCCGTTAAAATCCCTGATGAGAGTATCCCAATGGGTTCTGCTCTTATTGCTGGGGTTGATTGGTGTGACGGTGATTCCGGGATTAGGGACGACGATTAATGGGGCAACTCGTTGGTTGTCTTTAGGGGGGTTGCCCTTACAACCGTCGGAGTTAATTAAGCCGTTTTTGGTGTTGCAAGGGGCCCAAGTATTTGGATGGTGGCCGTCTTTAAGACCGATAATTCGCTGGCGATGGTTGGCAATTTTTGGGGCGGTGTTGGTGGGGATTTTGCTGCAACCGAATCTGAGTACGGCGACGTTTTGCGGGATGACGTTGTTTGCGATCGCCGTGGCTTCGGGTTTACCCTATCGCTTGTTGTTAACCACGGGGGGAGTGGGATTGGGTTTAGGCTTGTTGAGCTTAAGTATCAATGAGTATCAACGGCGGCGGATCATGACGTTTTTAGACCCTTGGGCCGATCCGGTTAACGATGGCTATCAATTGATCCAAAGTTTATTGGCGATCGGATCAGGAGGGTTTTGGGGCACGGGTTTAGGACTCTCGCAACAAAAATGGTTCTATTTACCGATTCACTACACGGATTTTATTTTTGCGGTTTATGCGGAAGAGTTTGGCTTTGTTGGTAGTCTGCTGTTGTTATTGATGTTGGGAGTGTATGCCACCCTGGGGTTAATGGTGGCGCTGAAATCGACGGATAAGCTGCATCGTTTAATTGCGATCGGGGCAACGTTTCTGTTGGTGGGGCAATCGTTGATTAACATTGGGGTAGCCACTGGAGCGCTGCCAACGACGGGTTTACCCTTCCCCATGTTTAGTTATGGGGGCAATTCGATGATTGCTAGTTTGTTGTCTGCGGGTTTGTTGGTGCGAGTGGCTAGGGAGAGTCGTCAAGCGGCGGTGGTGTCTCTGGAGGAGCGCCGGAGTCGGGCTTCCAACTCTAGGTAGGGGTTATTTAGAGGTTAGAAACGGGGTGATCGCCTCACAAATGGTTTCAAACTCAAACTGATTAACTCGCTCTATCAGCCATTGGGCGATTTCTGGAGGGTCAAGGTCTTGGCTGAGGTCGAGAATCGATTCATGATCGGCTTCAATAGCCCTCTGATGGAGGGCCCATAGACAATCCAACGATAAGGTTTCCCAGGGTAAATCGCCTTTAGATTGTGGCTTCTGAGAAGTCCCCTGACCAGAGGTGAGGTCAACAGTTGGCTCTAGGGAACAGGTTTCATAGAGATAACGAACGCCTAAATGTTGGGCAATTTTGTCGAGTAGTACGGGTTGCTGAAAGGGTTTGCTGAGATAGTCATCACATCCGGCTCCTAAAACCTGTTGTCGATCTTCCTCAAAGGCATGGGCGGTGACAGCGATGATGACGGTAGCTTGACCTTGAATGCTGGCCTTAATCTGTTGGGTGGCTTCTAACCCGTTGACCACCGGCATTCGCATATCCATGAGGATCAGATGGGGTTGCCAACTTTGCCAGAGATCGATCGCCTCTTGGCCATTTTCGGCAGCCTGAACTTCAAACCCCACATGATTTAACAGATGCAACAGAAGTAAGCGCTGCTCCCGTTCATCATCAACGACTAAGATGCGATAGGTGGGCTGATCGGGAGCTAATCCGGCGATCGGTTGTAGGGGGCGATCGGTCGTAATCGATTGAGCTTGTCCCAACTCTAAGGGAATATCAAAAAAGAAGCGACTGCCCAAACCCACTGTAGAGTCTACCTTTAATTGACCTCCCATTAACTCAACGAAATGTTGGCTAATGGCTAATCCTAATCCCGTTCCTTCTTCATCATGTTGCCAGCTATGGGTGAGTG
This sequence comes from Roseofilum capinflatum BLCC-M114, assembly GCF_030068505.1. NCBI lineage: Bacteria > Bacillati > Cyanobacteriota > Cyanophyceae > Desertifilales > Desertifilaceae > Roseofilum > Roseofilum capinflatum. The sequence goes on along the minus strand of NZ_JAQOSO010000101.1, from coordinate 128,639 downwards.
CTGATGGCTGGCTTTGCACAAAGGGTTGAAACAACCGGTCTATATTTTCCGGAGCAATACCGATGCCAGTATCAGAGACGATAAACCGGATCTGATCGCGATCGCGATCGGTTCCAGGAGTAGGACATGGGATCGCTTCGAGGGTCACACACCCTTGGGACGTAAATTTAATTCCATTATCCACGAGATTAAGGAGAACTTGTCTTAATTTCTTCTCATCTCCATAGACATATTGAGGAACCCGATCGTCAACCTTGATTTTCAGAGCTAACCCTTTCAAACGAGCTTTGAGCTGTAATAGGCTTTTGAGATTCTCTAAAATTTTGAGTAAATCAAAATCTGTGGCATTCAAGCTCACTTTGCCCGACTCGATTTTCGACATTTCTAGAACATCATTGATTAAATTGAGCAAATGTTCGCCACTTTGATTAATGATTTTCAGTTGTTCTTGCTGCGTCAAAGACAAGGATCCATCTCGCCCCATCACTTGGGCAAAGCCTAAAATAGCATTCAAAGGAGTCCGAAATTCATGACTCATTTTCGCTAAAAATCCACTCTTAGCTCGATTAGAAGCATCGGCATTTTCTTTGGCAACTTTCAACTCTTCCGATTGGGTTTGGATGGCTTCAATTAATTGAGATTGCTGAATAGAAATACTGAGTTGATTGCCAATATAAATAGCCATTTGAATTTCGTCTTCTTGCCATTTTCGAGCCGATTGATTTTGATAAATTCCCAACAATCCCCAGAGTTGATGGGAGCAAAACAGAGGAAGCATTAGATAAGATCTAGCCTGAATCTTTTCTATAAACTTCAAATATTCTACTTCAAAGCCCGCTTGATAAATATCAGTCATACAGAGATATGGATAAGCATGAAAGGGAACTAATTCTCCCGTCATAGAGAGAACAGAAGAAGAACGCTGATTAGGCGTATCGATCCATTTTTTCAGCGCACAACTTTCATCAGTAATGAGTTCTGAAGAAAATACATGATCTGTGTCGAATAAAGAATGCCAACCCGGAGCTACAGAATCAGTAATAAATTGACCACTCCAATCTGAGTTTAAGCGATAAATTGCCACACGATCGCTCTCAAACAATTCTCGAATTTCATGGGTAGTGACCGCCAAAATTGTTTCTACATTTAAGGCTTGTTGCATCTGGGCAAGAATATTGGCGATCGCTCGTTCTTGTTGGGCAATTTTTTTGAGTTTTTCTTCAGAAGATTTTCGTTCTATTTCAGCTTCAGATCGTGCCACAAAGACATCTAATATTGCCCGTTTTTCTTCATTTACTTCCAGAGGCTTAACATCCAAAATGGCAATATAGCCAATCACGGTGTGTGAACTATTTTTCAAGGGGAGTCCTAAGTAGCTTTGGATATTCAAGCTTTGAATCAATGGATAATTACCAAACGCCTCTTGGCAGCGATCGGCATAATAAACTTCTTCTCCTGACAAAATTGGATGGCAGGGTGCATCTACCACATCTAGCTGAGAAAACGTTTGGATTTCTGTGCCATTCCAAAAGGCTAAGATATCAACCTGTTTGAGTTCGCGATCGCGCACTTTGGCAATTAAAGCATAGGGAACTTGAAGAAGATTGGCTAAATATTGAGTGCAACTCTCAAAAAAATCATCTCCCGTCGATGTTCCTATCCCTTGCGAGAGCAACTTAAACGCTAACTCTCGTTGTTTTTGGGCAGTAATATCAACACCAAATGATTGAATATCCACCAAGGTTCCACTCCGATCGAGAATGGGTTGATTCGTCCAACGTAACCATCGAGATTGTCCTGTTCCAGAGCGATATTCATATTCCCAACTTTGTGGAGTTAAGGTTTTTAATAAATGGATAATCTGGTTTTGAATTTCTAGACGATCATTGGGATTGACTAAAAAGGAATTTAGAGACCGATCGATGAGCTGAGTTTTGGTTTGATTAAAGAATTGACAAAAATATTGATTCACAAAAGTCAGTTGAGTATTGGGTTGCCAGCGACAAATCAAAACATCTTCTTGGACTTCGATCAGTTCTCGATAGCGAGTCTCACTTTCTTTGAGTTCTAATTCAATTCGATGACGTTCGGTGATATCTTCGACCAGGCCCAAGATCAATTTGATGGTTTGGTTTTCTTGCAAGGCAGAAATAGTCACTCTTCCCCAGCGAAGGGTTCCACTGTTGTGAATATAGCGTTGTTCAATCTGATAGGATTGAGTTTGACCGAGTAGCAGATTTTGAAAGTGAGTATCATGGGCACTTTTGTCTTCTGGATCGATCAGATGGGATGATGGGATCGATCGCAATGCTTCTGGGGAATAACCAACGAAGGATTCAAAGGCGGGATTGGTTTGCACAAAGTGACCATCTAAGGTGGTAATGTAAATTCCAATCCCGGCTTGTTCAAATACGGCCTGAAATCGAGCTTCGCTGTGCTGGAGGGCCGTGGTTACCGCTTCTAAGGCTGTGATGTCCCGAATGACGAATAGGGCAGTTTGATCGGATAAGGGGGAAACTTTGGCGGAAAACCACATGCGTTGTTCTTCGATCGCCAGGTGATATTGAAGGGTTTGGGTTTCTCCGGTGGCGATCGCCTGTTGAATGGCTCTTAAGTGTTCATCAGCTTGGGCTTCGGGTAAGCAGTCATACAGGGTTGTGAATAACTTGTTTTCAGGAGGTTCTCGCAAAAATTGGGGATTATTAGTCATAAATTTCAGACAAACCCCCTGCTGGTTATAGACCCCGATCGCATCATCCATCGCCATCAACATGGCTCTTTGCTCGGCCTCTACTTGTTTTTGCCGTAGAACCGTTCCTAATTGGGAGGCGATCGCCGAAGCAAACGCTAATAATTGATCGCATTGATGGTGAAATTCTAAGGTCGAGATTCCCGATAGAAACAACACCAACACCGCAACCACCTGTTCCTGCTGTTGTTCTCCTGGACGTGATACAATCGGAATCCACAACCCCTTCTGGATATGGCACAGAGCCGCTAAATCCGGTTGTTGGCAAATTTCCGGCGATCGCTGGGGAACATCCGGCACATACTCGGCCCTTCCCGTTGCCCACACCTTCCCCAGCAAACCCGTCCCACTGCTCCAAATTTGGCTTTGACGACCGAAACGAAACCGTTCTAAATGGCTCAAGACCTCTGGGGGTTCCTGCTTATGACAGTGCCAAACCGGACTGAGAGTTAAGACCCGACCCTCATCACTCGGTAGCCAAACCTCACCATAACTCCAACCACTAGCTTCACACAGATGTTCCAGAGCCGATTTCAGAGCCGTATGGAAATCTGGCGATCGGCTAATCTCTTGAGTCACCTTCAATAACCATTGCGTCTGCTCTTCCGCCTGTTGGCGCTTCAGAGCCGTTTGCCGAATACCAATCCACTTACCCAAACTTTGAGCCATCAGCTCTAAAATTTCCTGAGCTTGAGTGTCAAACCGCTCCCCCTGCTCATGGGTCGAGCCAAACCCTAACACACCATAAAATTCATCCTCTACCCAAATCGGTGTGCCCATAAACGACTTCAAAGTACAACATCCTAAATCCAAGGGTTTGAGTGGTCTAAAGCCGCGATCGATTTGTTCGTGAGTAATCGTTTTTTGTCGGCGTATCACCCAATCCAAATAAGTCCCTCGAAAATCCAGTTGCCCAGATAAATGAATATACTCAAAGGTCGATTCCACCCCATCAATTACATACCGATCCTCTTCCACATGACCAATCAAGCCAACCGAACACCCTAAAATCGAACATCCCGTTTGCAAATAATCTCGACATAAGGCTTCTATTGTCCGATAATGGGACGTACTTAAACGATGGATCTGTTTCAGATGGAAGCTAAAACGCTCCAGTTTCTCTTCTATCAAACGACGATATTCAATTTCTTCTTGGAGACGGAAATTTTGGGTAAGGAGTTGTTTGTGGGTCTGCGACGCTCGAATATGATAGTCAATCCGGGCCAGCACTTCGGACTTGAGAAACGGTTTAGTTACATAATCGACTGCTCCCACTTCAAAGGCTCTCACTTTATCAATTTCTTCTCCGAGGGCACTAATAAAAATAATTGGGATATCCTCAGTTAAGGGATCGGCTTTCAGTAAGGAGCAAACTTGATAACCATCAAGTTCTGGCATTAAAATATCTAGTAAAATCAAGTCAGGAGGCATGGCCTTAGCACCCGATAGTGCCAATGCACCTGTAACTGCCGATCGCACCTTATAGCCTTCTTGACTGAGCATCTTAGCAAACATATGCAAATTGGCTGGGATATCATCAACCACAAGGATATTGGGTTTAACTGGGGCTGGTTCCTGCTTAATCATTAGCGATGGGTCAGATATATGAATGCAAAATGGGAAGTAGATTTGAGACAGACCAGTAGAGCCAGGGGGAATTCAAAGTGTTTTTTGATTCATAATAGCTCTGTGATTATTCCTTATTGTAATTCTCTATGGATGTTTTTGCCATAAAGGGGTTGATTGAGGGTGAGTGTATAGAAATTCTGCCCTAGAGACTCTATTCTTTTAAGATGAAGATTCATTGAGGCCGAAACGCATGTCTTCTAAGCGAGCCATACTCTGTGTTGATGATAACCCAATTATTTTAGATAGCTTGAAGCGACAACTCAAGGCTTGGTTGACTCCGAGCTATTTGATCGAGCAAGCAGAAAGTGGTATTGAAGCCTTGGAAATTGCCGAAGATTTGATCGCCGATCGGATTGATATTGCCCTGATTATTTCCGATCATATGATGCCAGGAATGTCCGGGGATGAACTTTTAATTAAAGTGCATGACTTATCCTCAAAAACCCTAAAAATATTACTGACAGGTCAAGCAAGCGCCGATGTGGTTGGACGAGTGGTTAATTATGCCAAGTTATATCGTTATATTTCTAAACCTTGGGATGAAGAAGATTTAAAATTAACCGTAACTGAAGCCTTACGCAGTTACGATCAAGACCAAAAATTAGCTCAACAAAATAAAAGATTACAACTCATCAATGCTGAACTGACGGAATTGAATCAAGATTTAGAGAAAAAAGTTTCTCAAAGAACCCAGGAATTAGAACAAGCGAAGCAAACCGCAGAATTAGCGAATCGGGCTAAAAGTGAGTTTTTAGCCAACATGAGTCATGAGCTGCGATCCCCTCTGAATGTGATTTTGGGATTTTGTCAATTAATGGGGCGTTCCTCTTCTTTGCCCCCAGAACATCAAGAAAATCTCCGCATTATGAACCGCAGTGGACAACATTTATTAACCTTGATTAACAACGTTTTAGATTTATCTAAAATTGAAGCCGGTCGCATCACCTTAGATGAAAGTTGTTTTGATTTTATGAGGTTGATTGATGACTTAGAAGGAATGTTTAAGCTAAAAGCAGAACAGCAAAGTATAGAATTGTTTTTTCAGGTTTCTCCTGAAGTCCCTTCCTATATTTGTACCGATCAAGTTAAATTACGTCAAATTCTAATTAACTTGCTTAATAATAGCCTAAAATTTACTGAAGAAGGTCATGTAAGTCTGAGGATTTCAACCGTGAGTCCCCAGGCAGATCCATCCAGTCATAAGATCGTGTTACAAGTTGAAGTCGAAGATACAGGGCCGGGTATTGATCCGGAAGAGCAACAGAAATTATTTGAAGCTTTTGTGCAAAGTAAAACGCGAAAAGTGTCTCAGGAAGGAACAGGTTTAGGTTTGACCATTGCCCAAAAATTTGTGCAGTTAATGCATGGCACAATTACGTTGGAAAGTCAAGTCGGTTATGGCAGTAAATTTAAGTTTACCATTGAAGTGTTGAGAGTGGATTCAGATCAAGTCCTTCCCACCCATTCGAGTCATAGAGTCGTGGGTTTAGCTCCAGAGCAACCCGTATACCGAATTTTGATTGTGGACGATCAGTGGGAAAATCGGCAACTTTTGTTACAATTTTTGGAGCCAATTGGTTTTGAGGTGAAACTGGCCGAAAATGGACAGGAGGCGATCGCCATTTGGGAAACCTGGAAACCGCATTTAATTTGGATGGACATCCGGATGCCAGTCATGAACGGAGATCTCGTCACCGAGCAGATCAGAGCCAACACCCCAGCAACAGAGCCGCCTCCGATCATTATTGCCTTAACAGCCAGTATCTTAGAAGAAGAACTCGATCGGATCTTAAAAGTTGGCTGTAATGACTGCGTACTCAAACCCTTTACAGAAGACCTAATCTTTGAAAAGATAGCTAAACATCTAAGTGTACGCTATATTTATGATGATCATTTACAACCATCCCAGGAACACCCGGTAACCCCTTCCTCTTCCCCATTTATTCTCTCATCAGATAGCCTCAAAGTTATGCCCTATCCGTGGCTTCAGCAACTCTATCAGGCAGCAGATGCCATTGATGACGATCGGCTATTACAGTTAATTGACCAAATTCCCGATCGATATTCAACTCTTGCACAATCCCTCACTGATTTAGTCAAAACCTTTCGCTGCGATCAAATTTTAAGTTTGATCGAAGATATCCGAATGGATAATTTTAATTCCAATCGCTAGAGAAGTAGAAACTGTGGATACTTATAAAGGGAATATTCTCATTGTTGACGATCAATTAGAAAATCTCCAAGTCTTATCTCAAACATTGTCAGAAGCCGGGTATAAGGTTCGGGGAGCGGTTAAAGGAGAAATGGCTCTGAGAGCTTCTCGATCCGGAAATCTCGATCTGATTCTGTTAGATATCAAATTACCTGACATGAGTGGCTATGAGATTTGCCAAAAACTGAAGCAGCATGAAAAGACCCAGAATATTCCCATTGTCTTTTTAAGCGCCTTGGATGAAGTCCTCGATAAAGTGAGAGCTTTTCAAGTTGGAGGAGTCGATTATATCACCAAACCCTTCCAAGTGGAAGAGGTCTTAGCTCGGATTGAGCATCAATTAACCATTCGACGACTGCAAAACCAACTGCAAGCGCAAAATAAAACCCTGCAACAAGAAATTCAAGAACGAAAAAAAGCGGAGGAAGAAGCTGAAGCTGCTTCTCAGGCCAAAAGCCAATTTTTAGCCAATATGAGTCATGAACTCAGGACTCCTTTAAACTCTATTTTAGGCTTTACTCAGGTTATGCTTCGGGATGGTCAGTCCACTGATGAACAGCAAGAATACTTAGAGATTATCAATCGCAGTGGAGAGCATTTATTAGATTTGATTGATGATATTTTGGATTTATCCAAGATTGAAGCTGGTATTATTCAATTAAATGAAAAAGACTTAGATCTTTACTATTTATTAGACAGCTTAGAAGACTTGTTTAAGATCAAGGCGGAATCGAAAAGTATTCTGCTCAAGTTTAATGTCGATCCTCAAGTTCCTCAGCATATTAAAACCGATGAGCAAAAGTTGCGAAGTTGCTTAATTAATCTGTTAGGCAATGCCATGAAATTTACAGAATTGGGTCAAGTGGAACTGAGTGTTAAGTTACATCAAGATACAGATCGGGCCAACATTGAATTTCAAGTGAGTGATACAGGCCCAGGGATTGCCCCCGAAGAACAACAGGATTTATTTAAGGCGTTTGTGCAAACGTCAACAGGGATGCAATCTGCACAAGGAACCGGTTTAGGCCTATCGATTACGGATAAATTTGTGCAGTTAATGGGCGGAGAGATTTCCGTGAGCAGTGAAGTGGGTCAAGGTACTGTTTTTTGGTTTTATCTTCCCTTTCAACCCGGAGATAACGCCTTACCCTCAGACCAGGAAAATCAACGGGTTGTCCGCTTAAAACCGGGGCAAAAAGCTTATCGAATTTTAGTGGTGGATGATACACCAGAAAATCGTAAGCTGTTGATCAAGTTGCTCTCTCCCGTAGGGTTTGAGGTGAGGGAAGCGAGTAATGGTCGAGAAGCGATCGCGCTCTGGGAAAGTTGGCATCCTGATTTGATTTTCATGGATACTCGGATGCCGGTGATTGATGGTTTAGCTACGACCCGCATGATTCGAGAACAAGAACAGCAGAGGGGTCTAAATCCAACGGTGATTATTGCCTTGACTGCGAGTGCTTTTGAACAAAGGCGAGCGAAAATTATTGAGGCGGGTTTGGATGATTTTCTTTGTAAGCCTTGTAAGAGTATGGCCCTTTTTAATAGTTTATCTCGTTATTTAGACGCGGCTTACGTTTATGAACCAATTCCTGAATCGATACGGAAACTGAAACGGTATCCGGTACGCACAGATTCCTTCTGGGGAGAACAATTGAGTCAAGTGGAACTCACTTGGGTTGAATCTCTCTATTATGCTGCTAGGGAAGTGAACGAAGAAAATGTTCAAGAGTTGATCCAACTTATTTCTACTGCTCATCCGGATTTATCTGAAGCTCTCATGATTCTCTTTAACGATTTTCGCTTAGATATTATTATGCAAGTGACTCAGGATTATTTGGAGCGATCGCCATAACCCCTTAACTTTCCCTGATTCCCCGTCTGGGAAGCGGTGACGAGAGAATAATAGAAGTCGAAGTTTGTCCAAATTGACTCAGTTGATCGATGATCTCCTCTAAATGAGCCATGGAGGATACAATCACTTCGATGAAGAAGGAGGCATTACCGGTGACATGGTGGCACGATCGCACCTCTGGCAAAGTTTCAATCAGAGCTAAGATCTGCGGATACTGCTGGGGAGTAGTGGTTAGGGCAATAATGGCGGCAATGGGATAGCCCACTTTTTCCGGGTTGATCTGGGCTTGATATGCCGTAATGATACCCGCTTCTTCCATGCGCTTCACCCGTTCGGCGATCGCCGGAGCAGACAACCCCACCTTTCTCCCTAACTCCGCAAACGATATTCTCGCCTCCACCTGCAAGATCTCCAGAATCTGCCATCCTGTCGAATCTAACCATTTTTCAGAATCGAAAGTCATTACTCTATTCTACCTTATATTCTCCAAAAAATCAAGCCATTTACCTTTTATTTCCCCTTCAAATCCCCCTAAAACTTAGCTATTCTAAAGCACAGTATAAGAAACCCATTCCCTATTCCCCATTCCCTATTCCCCATTCCCTAGCGCAAAGCGCCATAATTCCCCATGACAACTTCAGTCATTCTCCAAGGCCTAATCATCGGCTTTTCCATTGCCGCACCCGTTGGCCCCATCGGCATTTTATGCATCCGCCGCACCTTAAGCCAAGGCAGAATCGCCGGACTCATCTCCGGTTTAGGCGCAGCCACCGCCGACGGTTTCTATGGCTGTATTGCCGGATTCGGATTAACCTTCATCTCCCATTTTTTAATCGAACATCAAATCGGATTCCGCCTAATCGGTGGACTCTTTCTCTGCTATTTAGGCATCCAAACCTTTCGCAGTTCCCCCAGCAAAGAAGAAGCAAAAATTGATGGTAAAACCCTTGGGCGAGCCTATGTTTCCACCCTATTTTTAACCCTAACCAATCCCCTCACCATTCTCTCCTTTGCCGCCATTTTCGCCGGACTCGGAGCCGGAACTACCAATGGAGAATACGGATTAGCCCTTATACTCGTCTTGAGCGTCTTTTCCGGGTCAGCCCTGTGGTGGTGTGTTCTCGTCACCGGTATTGGCTTCATGAAAGATAAAATTACTCCCCATCGCTTGCGCTGGATTAACCGAATTTCCGGAGTCATTTTATCCGCATTTGGCTTAATTGCCCTTCAGTCTAGTATAGTCGAGTTATACATGAGGTGGAAAATATGAATGTCCTTAACCGCCGTCTGGGGCTAGAACAGGAATTTTTCCTAGTCAATGAAGAAGGAGTACTATCCAACCAAGCCGATGAACTCCTCGAAACTTGCGCGGAAATTGCCCTGCGAAACGGTTCCACTCCAGAGGCTTTTGCCCCGGAGTGGGTAAAAACCATGATTGAGATTAAAACCATACCTTGTCATCATCTCCCTGAATTAATCCAGGAATACCTCAAAACCCTTAACATCGCCCTAAAAGCCGCCAAAAAGCTCCACTTGCGGCTTTATCCTCTCTCTACCTATCCCTTACACGCCACCAGTCTCAGGCGCGACGAATTAAAATATAACTTCCAAGTCCGCACCATTGGTTCAGAGCGTTTTGAACATGCTGCCCAGTGTACAGGAACCCATTTACACCTAGAACTCCCCCCAGGAACCGTTGACCGTCGGGTAGGCTGCTCTTATAACTCCTCCCCAGAAGCCAGAGCCGAACTGGTCAATATTTACAACCTCCTCACCGCTCTCGACCCGGCAATTATTAGTCTCTCTAGAGCCTGTCCCTTTTATGGAGGGCGAGTGAGTGGAGTAGCCATGCGTACCATTCATTATCGAGGCAGCAAATACTATGGTTGGGAAGGAGTCTATACCCATCTAGAAACCGTAGGCGGGTTAACTCCCTATGTAGAGAGCATCGAAGATTTAGTCGAGCAGCAATTTAACCGCTACTATTGCTGGCTCAAGGCCATGGAAAAAGCGGGCATTTCCAAAGCAATGTTTGCCCAAACTGGTGGGGAACTCCTAACCACAGGTTGGAACCCCGTGCGAATGAACCGATTAGGAACAGTGGAACTGCGAGGCATAGACAGTAACTACCCAGAGGTGATTTTGGAGCTGATTACCCTGGTTGTTCATGCTGCCAAGCGAGTACAAAATGAAGGCATAACAGTTAGACCTCAATCGGGGTTAGAACAGTTTGAACTTAAAGATTCCGAACTATTTGTACCCGATTTTGAGTCTCTCAATGGCAAGTTATTTTATCAAGCGGTGACTGAAGGCATCAAGAGTTCAGCCATCAAAAACTATTTGGATTCAATTTTGGCCTTTGCCGTACCCTCCAGGGAGTTATCTGAATTCAAAATTAGTCTAGGGGAATACCAAACGACGGAACAAAAGTTACTACAAAACTTTGCCCCAACGACGGCAGAGTTATCCCGTTCAGAAGCCCTAGAAATTGTTCGTTACTGTTGCGACCAGTTAGAAGCTCAAGTGGCTAGACTACTGTCATAGCCTGAGTTGCTACAGTTGTCATTGCGATCGCAGGGAAGCGATCGCCAAGATTGGGAGATTTTGCGATTGCTTCATTCCACTTCGTTCCATTCGCAATGACATACAGCAGTTTTCGCTCCTATGGGGTTTACTCCATAGAAGAGACAATTGCTAGACTACGGGGATAACTTTGCCTTTTTCAACCGATTTTTCTCATACCATTCGGCAATTTCCGGCATCCAAGCTTGGAAATGGGGAAAAATATGTTCGCAGAGCTTTTGGCATTCAAGTTGAGCATCCAACTTATATCGTAAGTCTAACAAATGCATCAGCGATCGCCCATTCAAAGATACCACAAAATGCTGCCTGACATCAAAGGGAATGATTCCCCGCGCATGTTCTTCCGAGATGCCACTCTCCACCATTTGCTGATACCGTTTTGCCGCCTGCAAACACCAGGCTAAATCTGATTGTCGCTGTTCTTCAGTATAAGCATAATGCTTACCTTGACGATTGCTATAGTCTCCCACAGGACGCAGGTAAAACACCTCTTCAATCGGTTTTAGACCCTGAGCAGCTTGTATAATTCTCGAACCTGTATAGCGGTTAGAATTATGCACTACTAGACCGTTTGCTACAAAGTTATGCCAGTTTCCAGACACCTCTAAATCATAGGTCATTTGCTCGCCTAAATACTCCACTTTGACAATCTTGACAGGATGAGCTTTAAGTTTCTTCCCTGGAGGATTCGGCTTACTCTGCCAAGATTTAGGCTCCAAAATGGGTTGATAACTTTGAGCAAATTCTTCTTCTTTATTCTGATGATGAATCTTTTCGTGGCAAAGCTTACAGAGTGTAATCAGATTATCAAAGTCATAGGCCAAACTCTCATCTGCATAAACAGGGACTAAATGATGAGCATGTAATTGTCCTCCACGTTCTCCACAACACTGACAGACATAATCAAACTTTTGGTGAACTTCAGGAGCAATTTCTCTTGTCCATGCGCCAATTTTTTGACGTTCATTAGACGTACCTCCTTTCCAAAAATTAGACTCTGATCCTCGTCGGGTGTATTTCCTTGCATTATCTCGACGTTTTTGTTGACTCTCTGGTGACAGATTAAGATGGTATCCAGTTTTGCCCTTATTCCAAGGATTCTTTTGACCTTTGGGACGCTTATTCAAGGATAGTCCATAAAAATAAACCCACTTTTTAATGGCTTCAATTGAACAATTACACAGATGTGCCATCTCATCAACATGAAGACCTTCCGCCAATCTTTCCTGTAACCATTCTCTGTTACGATAGAGAGGATAAATTCCCAATTTTTTTGGCTCATCGGTGGAAAAAACAGCGTTAACTTTCTCTTCAATCCAATCTTTTTCCCGATACCAACCATTGCCAGCAACCGGCATCCCGTTACACATAACCGCAGCTTTTTTAGTCATGTTAATCACATGACCATCCTCTCCAGTCACTAATCCCACTGCTTCACCCAGGGTTTGCCAACCTTCTGAAGTGAATAGGCGATGATTGACGGTACAATCGAGAGTTTTCCCATTTGCCAAAGTCATGCGATAAACAGGTTGAATACCTTGACAGATGACTTGTTCAATATGTCCAACTTCAAACAAACCGCTTTCTTCGTTTAAAACCCGTAACCGCATCTTCTGGAGTCTCTTTTTACAATCACGGCGATATTCTCCAGGGGGTTCACCTTTTCGACCTCTAATCTGTCTTGAACGAATCGCTTTTTCGCCATTGTGCCAGAGGTCATATAATTCTCCGATGGTTTTTTTGAGTTTTTTGCTGCTTTCACCCTTACAATTGACAAAGGTAACTTCCGTATTGGCAGCGAGACATTGTACGTCGAATGAGATTCCGACCCGATGAGTCCGTACTTGTTGCATAACGCTGTGCGGAAAATAACCACAGTTGAGAACGATTTGAGGATGTTCTAGGGGGCCATAATGGCCGCGACCACCGGATAATAAATGTTTAATAATTAGTTTCCCAGCTTTTGATTCATTTGGCCACTGTTCTCGCTCATCGTAAACCAAATTTTCACTATAATCTTGATGCATCGCCGCATAGATGACTTGCTGAGGATTGGGGATTTTCGTAATAACTTCAACTCTAAATTTATCCATGATTGAGAAAGTCAGATTAAGCCCGATCAAATTCTGGGAAATGACGGTCTTAGAATACCATAATTGTTAACCCTAATGACCAACCCTTTAACCTCTTTTCCAGGAGAGCCACCATTTGAGAAGGGTTTGAGACCAACTGGATTGATGAAATTGCTGAAGTTGCCAGCGATCGCCCACTCTGGTCAGTAGTTGTGATACACTGCCGAAGACTCCCGGACTCTCCTGCAATGCTTGCAGCTTGATCCGATGTCGCATGGCTAGACTCAGGGATTGAATGACTTCTTCTGCTCTGATTCCCAACACCGTCGCGCCTAAAATCGTACCATCTGGTTGTACTATGACCTTAATAAACCCGGTAATCTCCCCAGATAAAACTGCCGCCGGATTGGTTTTTAAATCCTCTTGAATGACCTGAACTTTATCGCCATATCTCCGTCTTGCACCAACTTCCGTTAAGCCCACTCTGGCTAGAGTTGGCGTGCTATAGATGGTATAGGGTAACTGCTGATAATCAAGGGTAAAGAAAGGTAACAATAAAGCATTTTTGGTTGCAATTTTCGCCTCATATAAGCTAAGATGGGGTAATGAATATCCGCCTAAAATATCGCCACAAGCATAAATTTTCTCGTTGGTAGTTTGCAGCTTATGATTGACCCTTAAATGCTGGTTTGTCCAGTCTACTCCTAGAAGTTCCAAGGTTGGAGCGGGAAACGGCAGAGCGGGAGGAGTGACTAATAAGACCCGATCGACGGCGATCGCCCGATTTTCCACCTGTAACCAGGTTTGTCCCTCAATCGATCGCCCTTGAGTCACCTGAGTTTCCCGTAAAACCTCCACCCCCAGCGCCTCCAATTGCCCGCGAATCAGATCGGACGCTTCCGGCTCTTCCTGGGGCAAAATCCGCTCATCTTCCGTAATCAGGGTCACCTGAGACCCCAACTCTTGGAACAATTGCGCCCACTCAATGCCACGGGGATCGGAGCCAATAATCGCTAAAGAAGAGGGGACAGACTCCAAACTCGCCAGGGTTTTCGGGGTCAGATAACCGGTACTCGCCAACCCATCAATCTCCACCCTGGGCTGGGTTTCCGGAGAGAGCAAATAAGCAGAAGAGAGCAAACGACGGTCACTTAAGGCGATCGCAATTTGTCCCTGTTTTTCCTCAAATTCCCCAGGCTCCTGAATCAAATCAATCCCCAACTGCTCCAGAGCCGCAGGAGAATCAATCAACGCTAACGTCTCCACCCCAGCTTGCACCCATTGACACAACCGCCCATAGGATGTCCGATCCTCTCTGATGGGATTGAGACCATCTTGCCCCTGTCGTAACGGTAAGGGCAACGTTAAACAATCCTGGAAACCGTAACTGTGGGAAGTCTCTGGTGGCAAAATCAGAGCCACCCTAGCCCGCAATTGGGCCGCCATCACCGCCCCATAGGTTCCGGCTGGAGAACCTCCCCAAACAATCAGATCGTAGTCAACTGACACAATAAGCAGTTATACAATAAAGGATAATGACGGATTCAGTCCAAGTAGACAGAATAGGAAATTTATAGATAACATCTTTAGAGCCTATTGTATTCTAGCGGTACACTAAAACAACGTCTCGACGATCGACCAGAAGCGATCGCCAGCTCTAGGTCTTTGCCTCTCCCTTGGTTCAACTTCGTCTTAACCTATGACTCGTGTGAATAAACCCAACTCTGACCAGAATACCAACCCGACTCCCGAAAATCCTTGGATTGAGGGAATCAAAACCATTGGACTGGCAGCCCTTCTTGCCATTGGGATTCGTCATTTCGTCGCCGAAGCCCGTTATATTCCCTCCGGGTCAATGCTGCCCACCCTCCAATATGAACCCACCCACGATCGCCTCATTATTGATAAACTCGGCTATCGGTTTGGCGACCCCCAACGGGGGGATATCATTGTCTTTTCCCCCACCGACAAGATGAAGGAAAAAGATCCCAATTTCAAAGATGCCTTAATTAAGCGAGTCGTAGGTTTACCAGGGGATAAAATTGAGATTGTCAACGGGCAAATGTATATCAACGATCGCCCCTTAGACGAACATTATGTGGCCTCAGAAATCAACCCTGCCGCCCAGATTACCGAGACCTCCGATCATCAATTTACCAGCATAGACGTTTGTCCCCCCGATCAACGATTTCTCGATCAACCGCGAATCGTGCCTCAAGACTCCTATGTAGTTTTAGGCGATAATCGCAACAGCAGTTATGATAGTCGCTGTTGGGGAGCCGTACCGCGCAAAAATATCATCGGTCGTGCCGTCCTTCGCTTTTGGCCCTTGGGACGCTTTGGAACCCTCGATGGAGTCCCCATCGATTCAGAAGAAGGTTAAGTCATAATGATCATTACCAATAGTATTGAGAGATAGAGTCTGAGCCTTAAGGCACGTGACCCGTTAAATCAAGGGATAAATTGGCTAGAATGGGACAAAAACAGCCGTATAAAGCAGAATGATGGTCGTCCAAGCTCACCCTCAATCTAAACCCCTATGGCTCCAAGTTCCCCAAGAATTGACCCTGCATGTGACACCGGAGCAGTTCACAATGCTGGCTGCGGCCAATCGTGAACTTCGACTGGAGAGAACGGCAACAGGAGCATTAATTGTGAATCCTCCCACAGGTGGCAATACGGGTCATCGTAACCTCAGCATAACCGGTCAACTCAGTGTTTGGTATGAAGCCAACGATACCCTAGGTCGAGCTTTTGACTCTTCCACAGGATTTGAACTCCCCAATGGTGCAAACCGCTCTCCTGATGCATCATGGGTATGCCAAGAGCGTTGGGATGCCCTTACCCCAGAGCAACAGGATGGTTTTATGCCATTGTGCCCAGATTTTGTGGTTGAGTTGCGCTCTAAAACCGACACTCTCAAGGAACTACGGGCAAAGATGCAGGAATATTTGCAGAATGGGGCGCAGTTGGGCTGGTTAATTGACCCAAAAAATAAGCGGGTGGAAATTTATCGTCCGGGTCAAGCCGTTGAGGTATTAGAGAATCCGATAACATTGTCTGGGGAGCAGGTTTTGCCAGGGTTTACACTGACGCTGAAGCGGATTTGGGAATGAAGGAAGCAAGATTTGCTGAACTCCGTATGGTTGGTAATGGTTTGCTAAGGGGTGAGGACTGAAAAATTTCAGAAAGTTTTCGTATAATTTTACCTATAGGGAGTATTATAAGAATCAAATTTTAATAAAATTTGTATAGGGGTGATTAAATAGGAAAATTTATATAATTTATAGTTATACGATAAGACAAGGGGAGATTAAGATGTCAAAACTGAATGTAGATCAGAAAACAATATTTGACCTTTTTTCGGACAAAAAAGCAGATTTTCTTATCCCTGATTATCAACGTCCCTATGCTTGGGATGAAGAGCAGTGCCAAACACTTTGGGATGATATTTATTTATTCTCTTTTCCAGATAATAACTATGAAGCCTTTGATGAAAATGAAGAGTATTTTCTGGGTTCTATTGTCACCTATAAAAATGAAAAAGGGAAATCAGAGGTCATTGATGGCCAGCAAAGACTGACAACACTAATGCTTATCTTGCGAGCATTCTATGACAAGTTTGCTAATATGCAAGATAGAAACTCGACTCTCACTCGCGATCGCATCGAAAAATGCATCTGGAAAACGGATACGTTCGGTACAGCAGATAAAAATACGCTTAAAATTGACTCGGAAGTCGCCACAGACAATGACAAAGAAGAATTTCTTGAACTACTGCGTACTGGAATAGTCAAGCCAAGCAGCAAGAGTCAATATGTGCTTAACTATCAATTCTTCCAAAAAAAAATTGATGAATTTTTGCAAAATGTTCCGGGTTATTTTCCGTATTTGCCTGCCCGTATATTAGGAACTTGTATTCTTTACCGTAATAAAGCCATCCTAGACAAATTCTTCGACTTCTTACACAGGGAGGATTTAATTACTAATTAAGACGACTTGGAAAACGTATATCAATGAGGTGCTGCACGCGGACTGTTTTGTCCAGGATCGGGTGTGCGCGATTAGGATACAGCAGTTTTCGCTGTTATGAGGTACATTAATGACTGTTTTGAACGATCGCTAAAATGGCTTAAAGTGCTACCCAGTCTGCTGTTTGTTCCCCCCATTCCCCCATTCCCCCATTCCCCCATCACAGCGCGAAGCGCTGTATTTGCAGCCGTTGAGTTTTGCCGTTATGCGGAAAGAGAGCGACCATGATCTGTGGCACGAGAATAACGCTTCGTCCCGCTACCCCAAATGACCGCCGGGACATCTACCTGTGGCTGGCTGCGTCTGATGTCACGGCATCTATGATGGGGCCGCCTATATTCCCAGACGTACCGATTCCCACCTGGGATGAGTTTTGTGATGATTATGCACTGCATTTCTTCGATGGGTCACGACTTGACTCTGGATGCTCTTTTATCATTGAGGTTGATGGCGAAGCGGTTGGACACATCAATTATGATGGACTGGATACGGAACGATCGCTTACAGAATTGGACATTTGGATGCGATCGCAGGACTGCTGCGGTCACGGATATGGAACCGATGCAATGGTTGCATTGATGCGCCACTTTCACGCCAAATTTGCGGTTGAAACGTTTATTGTTCGTCCTTCGCGCCGCAATCAACGGGCAATCCGCGCATACGAAAAAGCTGGTTTTCAACCTTCCCGATTGTCGATCGCCGATCAAATAAGCACATATGGTGACGGAGATTACTTTGATACGATTACACTTGAGTGCAAAATCTCCGTATCTACCGATACTGCTGGCCTTGTATGCACCATTAAGGGTAAAATTCTTACGATCGATGTTCGCAACAATCCATGAATCCTTACACTATTTTCAAAGAAACTCAACGCCCAAGAGCAAGCGATCGCGCCACTGTGCCCATTCTGACCAATTGTGAATCCGCCGATCGCCTCTTAATTCTCATTTGGTCACAACTGGGGGATTTTGATAGTCTTGAATATGCTTGGTGGTTACAACGAGAAGCAGAAACACTGCAATCCCACGGCATTACGATTCGGGCCGTGGGAATTGGCGATCGCAATTCGGGATTAAAATTTTGCGACTACACCGGATTTCCCCCAGAATGGTTATTTGTAGATCCCACGGCCCAACTGCACCAACAATTAGAACTGTATCGGGGATTATCGTTAAAATTTCCCGGTTTATCTCCAGGACAAAATGCTTGGGTGAATTTAATGTTAATGTGTGCCGGGATTGCCAGTCCGGGGACTTTGGCAGAAGTGTTTCGCGGTTATCGGGGCGATCGCCAAGCCCCTCAGTTAATCGACGATCAAGAAGAAATCCAAGCCAGACCATTACCCCCTTTGAAAGGTTCATTTTTCAACAGGGCAGGAGGAACTGGGTTTCAGCGTCCCTTTGAACTAGCCACCCTGCGACTGCGGAACATGACCGAAGTGCTGGGAAACTGGAAAACATATGTCCCCGATGCTGCGTATATGACCCAACGGGGTGGCACTTTCTTGTTTGATGGTCAAGGAAATTTGCTCTACGAACATCGCGATCGGGGAATTCTCGGTTTTGCAGAAAATATGAGTCGTCCTCTGTCTTTTCTATCCCTGGATTCAAAGGACGGGTTTTAGTTTCTTAAGTTTCATTGTCTCTTTGTCAGTAATTAGTTACTAATGACATAATATAACTGATCCAACGGACTTGATATTACCCCCCTTTTGCCGACAGTGACAGAAGAGGGATAATTGCACTGGGTTGAGCCGATGTTACTCTAGAAGTTGTTGAATAAATTCCAATTGAGTGGTATCGCGAATGATTAAGAAAATGCCTAAACCTAATAGCAACATAATCCCGGTTTGCATGACATTTTCTTGCACCTTAGTCGGCAGAGGTTTACCGCGCAAACCTTCGACTAAGAGAAAGGCCAATTGACCGCCATCAAGGGCCGGTAGAGGCAAAATATTTAAGACGGCTAAATTGACACTAATAATGGCGGCAAAAAAGGCTAAACTGCCGGAATCCGATCGCGCTAATTTCGCCCCTTCCTCCACAATTTTCACCGGCCCGCCCACTTGGCCAGCCATGGAGCTAAAATTAGTGATCAGTTGGCCAAAGCCTTGAACCGTCCGCACCACAATATCTTGAAACTGTTCGGCAGCTAAACCCAATACTTCAAAGGGGCCTTGAGGCGATCGATAGGTGGGCGTACCATTGGGAAATAATTGGACTCCAATGCGTCCTTGACCATCGGGGCCGGGTTGGGGAGTCACCTGCAAGGGAATCACCCGATTGTCCCGTTCCACAGTCAAGCTTAAAGGTTGATTGGGAGCCAGTTGAATGGTTTCTTGCACCACACCAATAGCACGTTCAGACGCGCTTAATTCCTGGCCATCGATGCTGAGAATGATATCACCTGCCCGAATACCGGCTTGGGCGGCTGGGGTATCGGTGGAGAGGACTTGAGGAACTAAAACCCCTGGTTGATAATTGATGCCATCGGGAACCCCTTGAAAGCCAAACTGAAGCGCCAAAACCAGATAAGCAAAGATTAAATTGGCAATGACTCCCGCACTAATGACGATCGCCCGGTCTAAGATAGGACGATTATTGAGTAGATCCGGGTCATCAGGCGGTATGGTGCTTTCGGGGTCTTCATCAGGGAATCCCACAAACCCCCCTAGGGGGATGGCTCGAATCGCATATTCGGTTTCTGGCCCCTGATATTTCCATAGGATGGGGCCAAAGCCTAATGAAAACCGGTTGGCATGAATGCCCTGGAGACGGGCGGCTAAAAAGTGGCCCAATTCATGCACAATAATTAAGACGACGAGAACTGCGATCGCTGCCAAATAACCCATAGGAGTTACTAAAAATTACCACTAAACAACACTATCTTCTTATTGTAAGCGGTAAATCCCTACAAAACCTCCCGTCCTCAATTACGATCGCGTCTTATTCTAGAGTAGTCTAACTGGTGCGATCGCACTTTCTTCAGGATCGCATTCATTATGCGATCGCCCCCCCCTAACTACAACAAAGAATCCGGATCGATATTCAACTGTCGCAATTTCTCCCGTAGCTGTTGTAGATCTGACTCGGCGCGATCGGCTCTTTGTTGTTGGCGTTCCTTTTCCTGTCGTTCGAGTTCCTTTTCCTGTCGTTGGCGATCGCGCTCTTGCACGACATCCTCATAGGTTCCAAACGCTTCCCCAGTCGGCGTGAATAACTGCAACTGTTGCGATCGGGTACTAAAACTCACTTGTAATAAAGGACTCCTCCAACCCTCCATTTGAGGAATTTCGGTTAATTTCCCCCCACTTCTCAACCATCCTTGCAGTTGATTGAGTTCCGGATCGTAGACATAATATTCTTCCACCCCATAATAGTCGTAGAACTCAAACTTATCGTTCATCTGTCCTCTGCTATTACTCGGTGAGATAATCTCCATCGCCACTTGAGGCACGATATTTCCTTCTTCCCATTGTTTATAGGAGCCTCTATCTTTTTTCTCCACTCCCAAAACCACCATAATATCTGGCGCTTGGCTGAACGGTAATTTTTCTTCAGCTACCGTTAACGTTCCCGCCTTTTTGGGATACCACAACAAATCACCAGCCACAAACACATCTTGTCGCTCTTTAAACAAAACCGACAATCCGCCGACAATCGTTGTCATTAAACGAAACTGAACCGTATTATCCGCCATCGGTTTGCCATCACTTTCGGGGTAGAGTCGAGCCTCAATTTGTGATTGATGGAGTAATTCTTGTACCATCGTTTTCTACCTGAATATCGATTGAGTTTGCACTCCTATTTTCAAGATACCATAATTCCCTGGAGGAAATCCGATCTTTTTGAAAAAAGTCCAACTTTTTATCTCATTAATTGCTCGAAAGAGCAATTAATAGAGATGCCCTTTATTGTAGGGGCTAAATGCCTACAAAACCTCACGCCCTAAATAGGGTTGCAGCACTTCCGGAACTTGAACCGCACCGTTAGGCTGTTGATAATTCTCTAGGATAGCGGCCATGGTACGCCCGATCGCCAATCCCGATCCATTTAAGGTATGAAGATATTGGGTTCCCTTTTTCTTCGCTTCCCGGAAGCGGATATTCCCCCGTCGTGCCTGAAAATCACCACAGTTGGAACAACTGGAAATCTCCCGATATTTGCCAGAGGAGGGTAACCAGACCTCCAGATCGTAGGTTTTGACGGCGGAAAAGCCTAAATCTCCGGTGCATAGGGCGATCGCCCGATAGGGCAATTTCAAGGCTTGCAGCACCGATTCTGCCTGCTGTACTAAGGTTTCTAACTCCTCTGCCGAGGTTTCTGGACGCACAAACTTAAACATCTCCACCTTATTAAACTGGTGCAGCCGAATTAAGCCCCGCGTATCCCGTCCATAGCTTCCCGCTTCCCGACGGAAACAGGGGGTAAAGGCACAATGATAAAGGGGTAAGTCCTCCGCATTCAGGATTTCATCCCGATAGAGGCTGGTAATGGGCACTTCTGCGGTGGGAGTGAGCCACAGATCGTCTTTTTCGCACTTAAAGCTCTCTTCGGCGAATTTGGGCAACTGTCCCGAAGCGGTGAGGGAGTCGCTATTAATCAGGAACGGGGGCATAATTTCGGTATAGCCTTCCTGAATATGGCGATCGAGCATAAACGAAATGAGCGCCCGCTCCAATGCCGCACCAGTCCCCATTAACGTCACAAAGCGACTTTGGGCAATGCGAACAGAACGCTCAAAATTCAAGATTCCTAGTTGTTCCCCAATTTCCCAGTGAGGGAGAATATTCGGATTCTGCGGTAAATATTCATCCCCCCAGCGCCGCACCTCCACATTTTCTTCCTCACTCTTGCCCAGTGGCGTAGAATCGTCAGGAAGGTTGGGTAAGGGCAGGAGTAACTCGGCTAATTGGGCTTTCAGGTCTTTTTCTTGGGGTTCGAGTTGCGCCAGTTCAGCCTTAACCTGGTTTCCTTCTTCCTTGAGCGCTTCGATTTCCGGAGATTGGGGAGCAGTCCCCGATTTGATCTTTTGCCCCACCTGTTTACCAATCTCGTTGCTTTTCGCTTGCAGTTGACTGCGTTGGGTTTCCAAATCCCGTTGTTGGCGATCGAGGTCTAAAATAGTCTGGAGGTCATAATCTGGCCCTCGACTGTTCAGTTTGGCTTGAACCTGTTGGGGATTGTCTCGGATTTGTTTAATGTCCAGCACCGGTTTGTCCTGTAAATAAAGCTGACCCTACACCGATCAGAATATCATCTTGCTAGTTCGGTATATCCCTATGTTCTTCCTTTTCTGTCATTCTCCGATAATGAAGATAGAATAAAATAGAGTATCAATAGCTAAAAGCGAGATAGAGCAATGGATGTAGAGTTACAGATCTTAAAACATTTGCCGCGAGAGCCAGAAACCACAGTTTCGGTTTACCCTTCTGCCGCTATAAAGCATCAAGTGTTAACTGCAAATACCACTCTGGAGAAGCATCATACTCTTCTAATTTCCGTTGAGCTGCACCTTGGGGATCTTCAGCACGCAAAATCGTAAAGCCAACGGTTTTTAAGTTCGGTAAGGGGAGGGAAGGGGAAGCCGTTGTTTGTTCTTCCTCTATCTCTTCCGCTTCCTCCTCTATTTCTGAGATAATTTCTTCCGTTTCTGGTTTGACCCGTTTTTGCTGAAGCGCTACACAGGCTTGTTGATAGAAGGGCAAAATTTCGTCATAGTTATAAAGGAGTTCTTCTAGGGCAACTAGAGCTTTTGTGTCTCCATTATCCCAATCTTTGACTACTTTATGAATCCCAAAATTGAGGCTTAAGGGCAACTCTTCTGCACACTCGGTTATGGCAAATAAGAAGGCTTTTAAGATGATCGTATCTGAGTCTTTCATTGCTGTTTACATTTAGGGAACCTATCCTAGGGAATAGGGCATTGGGTTCAGGAGACTCACCCCATTACCCAATACCACCATTGACCTCATTACGAAGATTAAGAGCGATTTTCGCGCTCTTCATTTTGTCGCCTGCGGCGATCGTTCCAGTCTACTAAAGTAAGATAAACTACTCCGCCTGTTACCAAGATCAATAGGGCAAAAGCTGCCCAGACGAGACTGGTGAAAAGTGGAGATTCCATGAGCGTTCCCTCAGATGGTACTTAGAAGCCGTTTCTTGCCCAAACGACCATAGAGATAGAGAAGGTGAAAATCACCAGCAAGGAAACCCAACCTAAAGAGAGAATGTCCATAGTTAATCTTAAAACAACAGTATTACTCCATTGTTTATCATACAAGGGAATGGGGAATAGGGAATGGGCAATTGTTCTACTCTCCTCCCCATCTTCCCCATCCTCCCCATCCTCCCTATCCCAAGGCTAATTTAGCGGGACTTCCACCCGCTCTCCAGGAGTAGGGGAGAGGGCTTGGGTGCTTAAGCCATGAGCCGATAATTTTTGCTGAAATTCTTCTACAGTTCCCTCAGCTCTAAGTAAGGAAATCAACAAGCCTTCAAACTTGACATCACCACCGGCTGCTGTGGGTAACATCACTTGAGGCTTGACCCATTCAGCGACTTTGAGGGCACTCTCGGTTCCTTTAATAATCGGCCCGACTAGCGGTAAACCCAGATCTATCATGGGCGTAATAATTACATCAATCCGTCCCTTGTCCTTCAGTGTAGGGGAATGATAACCGTGGGGTTCATAATAAACGGTTTTGCCGCTAGAGAGTTCCTTAAAGATATAGCCATTTTCCACCAGAGTGGGGCCAATGGGAGAACCGGGAACTGCTTGAATCTCGACCTGCTCATTCAGGCGATAGGTTTGACCATGATCTAGGGCATGAATTTCAGTATAGCCGAACTCTGCAACGACTTTGGCTGCATTCGGCGAGCCAACGACGGGTAGATTTTTGTTCAACTCTTTCAGGGTCTGGGGATGGGCATGATCTTCTAATCCCTGGGAGAGAACGACTAGATTGACTCCTTCTGGAATGGCCCGGTCTTGGGGACGATATCCTTTAAATAACCAGGGCAAGTTACCAAAGACGAGGGGGCCGACTAACCAGGGGTCAAGGAGAATCTTTTGTCCTCCGAGTTCGAGTAACCAAGAGTTGCTATCGAGATAGGTGAGATACATAAGGATGCTTGCACGTTGATCTTTGCTTGTATTGTAGGCATAGATTACGAAATGTTATGACCAATGAGGAGGGAGAGCTTTAACTCAAAACCTCTCCCCCTTGCACGCGAGAGCCATTCATAAAATCACCTCCCAATTGGGCCCGTTTTCCGGCTAATTGGATTTGACGCAAGACTAAAAATCCTTTACCCGTTTTCACGACTGGCCCCAGTCCTTTGGCAAGGAAAACGACTTCTCCTACTTGGGTCTTCTCTAAGGCCATATTCTGCAAATTTTGCTCGACTTTCATGAACTCTTCAGGCAATTCTAAATGGTCACCCGTCAGTAAGGGAGCGGTTTCCATCACCTTCAAAACTCCATCGCGAAATTGAGTCACACAAGAGGGAAAAAATCCCCGTACTTGGTTATGTAACTCTAGGGCGCTGCGTTCCCAATTTAATTGATAATCCGGTTTATCAATCAAAGGGGCATAAGTGGCTAAATGATTATCCTGGGGAATAGGGATTACTTGCTCTTGATCGAGTTTTAACAACGTATCGACTAATAACTCTGCCCCCATCTGGGCCAACCGCTCCCCTAGGGTGTGGGCATTATCCCATAAACTGATGGGAGTGACGGACTTGAGCAGCATATCCCCGGTATCCATTCCCTTATCCATGAGTATGGTGGTAATACCGGTTTCCGTTTCCCCATGATAGAGACACCACTGGATAGGAGCCGCTCCCCGATATTGAGGTAAAATGGAACCATGGACATTGACGCAGCCGAGTCTCGGCATCTTCAGAATCTTGGAGGAAAGAATTTGCCCATAGGCGACCACCACAAATACATCGGCTTGCATTTGTTCTAATTCTTGTAAAGTCAAGGAGTCCTTCTTGATGCGTTGCGGTTGCCATACGGGTAAAGTCTCCCGGAGGGCAACGGTTTTCACGGCAGAGGGAATGGCTTTCCCCCCTCGACCTCGGCGTTTATCGGGTTGGGTGACAACCCCCAAGACTTGTATTTGGGGATGGGATAATAATTGCTCTAGGGTGGGGACAGCAAAGGCAGGTGTACCAAAAAAAATAACTCTCATGGGTTACGGTTCTGTATGATGTTTGAGAAACGGTTAAGGATTGGACAAGGATGACCTTGTTGTTTTAAGTTACCGGAGGATGTTGTTCAAAACCCATGTTCTAGACTTTCAATTCTGTATCCGTCCTCGATCGCTCAATTCTGACTCACGCTTTCAGTTTAAACTTTATGGCTTATTGTCGTCGGTATTTCCGGTTCTATTCCCAGATTCTACAACGGGAAATGGAGGTTTTGCATTTTGGGGATTCTGGCTATCCCATGCTGTTGTTTCCGTCGAGCAATGGACGGTTCTTTGACCCGGAAGACCGGGGTTTGATTGCTGCTCTGGGGCGACATTTGGATATGGGCTGGACTCAGGTGTTTTGTTTGGATACCTTGGACTGGGAAACCCTGTTAGCTCCAGGATTGACGATTCAGGAACGCCGTCAGCGCTGGTTATTGCTGGAGAAACATTGGTATAAGGAGTTTATGCCCTATGCTTGTGATGAAGCCCAAAATGATTTTTTGGTGGCTGCTGGCTGTTCTTTGGGGGCAACCCATGCGTTAAATTTGGCTCTGCGCTATCCGAATATTGTCCGCCGGTGTATTTCTATGTCGGGAACCTATGATTTGACGACGCTGCCGGGAATTGTGGAGTTGGATGGGGAGGAAACCACCAAGGAGTTACATTTTATTAACCCAGTGGCGTATATGGCTAATATGGGCCGCGATCGCTGGTTAGAATTAGGAGGAGCCAATACTGACCTGAAACTGCTCACCGCTCAACATGACCACTGTCTCTCCGATTATCTGCGCTTGTGCGATATTTTTAATCGTAATGGCATTCCCCATCATCTGGAAATTTGGGATGGCGGCCATGATTGGTCAATTTGGCAAGCCCAACTCGCCGCCTTTGCCTAACCTAAATCTCTAACCTAAATCTACTGTGTAAAGAAACCGGGTTTCTTCCCAATTCCAGCATCAGTTATGGATGTTGTAGGGGCGGGTTAACCCAAAATCAGGCTACCCAAAAATTAATCCCCAAAACTCGCCCCTAAAAACTCCAATTTTTTATTTTTAATTGAGCAGTTAAATTGGTATACTTTTCCTAAGATTTGCAGTTTTGAGAACAAGCAATGGTTACTCAGGTTAAAGGGATTTATCGCCATGGATGGATAGAACTGATTGAACCGCCTGATGATTGGGTGGAAGGTACTTCGGTTGTAGTAACGTTTGTCGAGTCCAATGAGATGAGCTTAGAGGCTCAGGGAATGACTCAGGAGGAAGCGGCACGTTTACAAGGGAGTCTGGCCTCATTTGCAGAAGAGTGGGAAAGTCCAGAAATGAGTATTTATGACAACTATGACGCAGCCAAAACCAACGGTTAGTCGGGGTGATGTGGCCTTAGTGCTTTTCCCCAATTCTAATCTGACTTCTGCTAAAACTAGACCAGCTTTAATTGTACAAGCAGATCATTTACAAACGGGGTTATCACAGATTATTGTGGCTATGATAACGAGTCGAATGTTTCGAGCAGGCCATCCAAGTCGGGTAACTATTTTACTCAATTCTCCGGTAGGAGGGCAGTCGGGTTTACTGACTGATTCAGTGATTATGACGGATAATTTAGCCACCATATCTCTTGCTGCGGTTAATCGGGTAATTGGCTCGATTCCGACATCAGAGATTGATACAGCATTGAGGCATACACTGGGATTGTAAATGGTAGATACAAGGTGCGGGTTAACCCAAAATTAGGACACCCAAAAATTAATACCCAAAACCCGCCCCTCTACAAGACTTGGGAATTATTGAGGTCGTTTAATCTGACTTCAGATTACCAAATTAAGGAAAGATTTAAGATAAATCCAGGTAAAACTGCTTCTCCGGATAAGTTGGCAGGATTATCTAAAATTTGTTTCTCTTGTCCCTGACGATAAACTTCTACTTGACGGTTTTGGGGATTGATGAGCCAACCTAATCGACAACCATTATCCATATATTCCTGCATTTTTGCTTGTAGGGATTTTAAGGAGTCGCTGGCAGAGCGCAATTCGATGATAAAATCGGGACACAGGGGTGGGAATTTTTCTTGCTCTTCTGCGCTCAAGGCTTCCCACTTTTCTAAAGGTATCCAAGACGCATCCGGGGAAAAAGTAGCCCCTTTAGGCAGCTTAAAGCAAGTGGAAGAATCAAACACAACCCCTAATTGAGTTTGTCGATTCCAGAAACCTAAATCTAGATTAATCTCTGAGTTCCGCTTTCCCGTTCCCCCTCCAGTCGGTGGCATAATGATTAAGTCCCCTTTCGCTGTTCGTTCTAGCCGCAAGTCACGGTTAGCTACACAAAGTTGATAAAATTGTTCATCGGTAATGGAGGCGGTTTCGGGATTGTGTAAAATGAATGCGGTCATGATTCGATCTCCTTTTTCTCCTCAAAGACAGGGGTTTACCAAATTAAGGAAAGATTTAAAACGAATCCGGGTAAAACCTCTTCTCCGGATAAGCTCGCAGGATTGTCTAAAATTTGTTTCTCTTGTCCCTGACGATAAACTTCTACTTGACGGTTTTGGGGATTAATCAGCCAACCTAATTGACAACCATTATCCATATATTCCTGCATTTTCTCTTGCAGGGGTTTTAAGGAGTCGCTGGCAGAGCGCAGCTCGATGATAAAATCGGGACACAGGGGTGGGAATTTCTCTTGCTGTTCGGGAGTTAAAGCTTCCCATTTTTCTAAAGGTATCCAAGAGGCATCCGGGGAAAAATTAGCCCCTTGAGGCAGCTTAAAGCAGGTGGAAGAATCAAACCCAATTCCAGTACCGTCCCTATCTGTCCAATTAGCTAGTTGTTGAGCAATTTTTAAATTGCGGTTTCCCGTTCCTCCTCCAGTGGGTGGCATAATGATGAGGTCTCCTTTTGCCGTTCGTTCTAGTCGCAAGTCACGGTTAGCTGCACAAAGTTGATAAAATTGTTCATCGGTAATGGATGCGGTTTCGGGATTGTGCAAAATGAATGCTGTCATGGTTTTATACAGTGCTTTGCGCGGTAATGGGTTCTCTTAAAAGTCCTCATTTATAAGGTTTATTCTATTCGGTAATGAGTGCGTGACTGCAAACCAAGGAGTGCGAGCATCTTGCTCGCTGTTATCTACCCTAGGGAGCATCTTGCTCACTGTTATCTACCCTAGGGAGCATCTTGCTCGCTCTTATCTACCCTAGGGAGCATCTTGCTCGCTCTTATCTACCCTAGGGAGCATCTTGCTCGCTGTTATGTATCCTAGCGAGCGAGACGCTCGCTCTTATCTACCCTAGGGAGCGAGACGCTCGCACTCCCAAAAACCCAAAGTCTAAATCCCTAGGGTAAAGCGCTATAAATAACGGCTGGCTAATTGCATTAAATCAGCAATATCAATATCTCCATCGCCATCTGCATCGAGTAAGCGGCTCAAAACGGGGTTTTTTTCCGCTTGACTGGCTCCCATTTCCACCACTTTTAGCACTAAGGGCACGGCGGTGGGTAAAACTGATTCAATGGTACTCGCTGGTAAACCGGTTTTGTCGGCAGCTACCTGAATTAAATTTTGCAGTTGGGGCAAACTGAAGAGGGCTTGCACTGCTAGGGGATTGGCAGAAAGTCCGCTATACTGATTGACGAGATTCTGTGCTTGATCTGGTTCTTGTTCTTTCAAGGCGGACTGGGAAAAGTTGGCAACGACGGAAAGCAGCGATCGCATCTGCCCTTCATCTGCTCCAGTATCATTGGATAATTGCTGCACTGTATTCACCAGTCCACCAATCTGCCCTAAGCCGCCTTGCTCGCTGACTGCACCCACCACCTGATTTAACCATCCCATATCCTTTCCTCCTAAACTTGCTACCCTAGAGGTGTTCCCTTAGCCTACCAAGGAACAGGGAGTAAGGTAATTTGATTTTTAATTTTTAATTTTTAATTTTTAATTCCTAATGCCCCTGCCTCGCCTCCTGATTCTGATTGTCGGTATTACACTGGTCTTAGGGCTGATGCTGTGGTTCATTGATGCCCTGCGCTGGTTTTACCTGCAAATTTCCTATACGTCCCCGCTCTTGGGAACGGTGGTTTTATTGTTGATTGTTGCCCTGTTGGGGGTGTTACTGGCGGGTGTTGTTTATTATGCCTGGATGTTCCAAGGGGGCAAAACCACCAAAAGCCGCAGTCAAAGGGTGGTGAAGGTTCCGACGGAGAAAAAGGAAGCGGCAGCCGAAACCCTGAAGGCGGTTAGGCAGCAGATGGATAAGATTCAGGATCGGGTGGCGCGGGAAGCCTTACTGGAGCGATCGCGGCAAATCGAATCGAGTCTCCAGGGTCGTAATGTGCGCGTAGTCGTCTTTGGTACGGGGTCATCAGGGAAAACTTCGGTAATTAATGGCTTGTTGGGGCAAATGGTGGGTCAAGTACAACCCACTATCGGCACGACGCAAGAGGGGCACACTTATCATTTACCCTTGAAGGGATTAAACCGGGAAATCTTAATAACGGATACCCCCGGCATCCTGGAAATTGGGGATGCGGGGAGCGATCGCGGGCAAATGGCTCGCCAGTTAGCCACCCAAGCGGATTTACTGCTATTTGTGGTTGATAATGATTTACGGCAGTCCGAATATGAACCCCTGCAAGCCTTAGCCCAAATTGGCAAGCGTTCCTTATTGGTGTTTAATAAGACGGATTTGTATACGGATGAAGACCGGGAGCGCATCTTAAGCGAACTGCGACACCGGGTACAGGGACTGATGAGCAGTGGTGATGTATTGGCGATCGCCGCTAACCCCCAAGCCGCCGTTTTACCCTCCGGCGATTTAGTGGTTCCAGACCCGATTATTTTACCCCTAATCCGCCGCCTAGCTGCCGTTCTCAGAGCTGAAGGCGAAGATTTGGTTGCCGATAACATTTTGATGCAAGCCAGCGCCCTAGGGGAGGATGCGCGGCGGATTTTGGACACCCAGCGCAAGCGGCAAGCCGATAAAACCGTGGAACAGTTCCAATGGATCGGAGCTGGGGCGATCGCCGTCACCCCTCTACCCGTCGTCGATTTGCTTGCCACAGCAGCCGTCAACGCCCAAATGGTAGTCGAATTGGGGCGCATCTACGGCTGCGAATTAAACATGGAACGGGGGCGAGAATTAGCCCTTTCATTAGCTAAAACTCTCACCAGTTTAGGCATCGTAGAAGGAGCGTTAAAATTAGTCACCACCGCCCTACAACTCAATGTCGCCACCTTCATTGTTGGCAAAGCCATTCAAGGAGTCACCGCCGCCTATTTAACCCGCATTGCCGGGAAAAGCTTTATCGAATACTTCCGCCAGGATCAAGACTGGGGAGACGGAGGAATCACGGAAGTTGTGCAGCGTCAATTCAAACTTAATAAACGGGATGAATTTGTCAAAGCCTTCATTCAAGATGCGATCGAGCGCGTCGTCCATCCCCTCACGCAAAGTGAATCAGAACCCTCAGAATACAACGATTCTACCGCCCCTTGGACTCCTCCCGTCTCTATCATGAAAGTGCCCGAACCCCTCCCCCCCAACTTCTCTGAACCAGATGATTGGTTAGAAGAGTCCGACTCAGAATCAGAGAATTGGTAATATAGCTAGTCTAAATCAGTTGTGCAACAGACAATGCCCTCTCCCTTTCATGTCCGCAGGAAAATCCCTCTCCCACTCCGAGCTAATCCTGTCGGGGTTTCATTGAACTACTATTTGGTTAACAGAAGTTGATCAGTAATCAACAAGTTAGCACAGCTTCCATCGTCATAGGCACTCAGGTCTTCAACCAGAAACCGAGTTTCTAATCAGCTTGCCAGTGTTCTAGCAGTTGTTCGCGAGACCATTGTCCGAGTTTGAGCAATGCGTCGGCAAATTTGTCTTTGGGAAGGGCGATTATTTTGGGTTTGATGGCTAAGAGTTCTTCATCAATTTCAGTAAATTTCTCCTTGAAGAAGGCATCGATGAGAGTAGCTCGCTCTTCTTCCCGTTCCCTGGTGAGTTCTTCTTGGTAGAAGTTAGATGATCTGATCCGTTCTTTTTCGGCAACCTGTTTCATCTGTATTTCAATATCGGGAATGGCGGGAAATTTAGACCATTCTTCACGACACAGAAGAACTTTATAAACATCTAAACTCATTTGTGTTATCTGAGGAAAGTAACCTATTGGTGCTTGTTCGATATCAAGGATTAAATCGTTCTCACTCATGCAGCCGTCATCGGGATACCAACCTAGAATATTGGCAAAGTCGCTTAAAACAATATCTCTAGATTCTTCAGTGCCTCCCATTTTTTGATAGATTTGACTTTGAATAATAAAACCAAACTTATCATAGCTGTACTGGCTCCAAAGGCGACCCATAATCTGTAAATCTTCAGCCGGAATGCTTTCTATTTCTTCTTTAGGAATATTCCGACAATTGGGATATCCAGTTACGGTCTGTAATTGAAAGGCTGTTTCTTCATCTGCTTCTTGCCAACGTCCACATTTGAGAAGATATTTTAATCTTGCATAACTTTGTCCAGAAGAAGATTGTAAGGGGATGTCATCTGAGGGTACATCGAGTTCACTTGCTGACTGTAAGGGTTGAGCGTCAGCAGGAGGAACCGGTCGTGCTTGTATCGTAGCGGATAAACCAGAACCTTTGATCTCTGCAAGTTGTGTTTTGAGCGCTTCCTGTTCTTTCGTTAACCGATCTACCTGTTCTGCAAGTTGGATTAAACGCACCTCAAACCGAGTCTCTACCTCTTCCATAGTGTTCTCCAAGGGGATGTAAGATTGAGTGGGGGATGACCGGATGTTACCGTAATGATCCTGATCAACCCCATCCATGAGTATATCAGGATTGAAGCAATATTAAGCACTGGCTCGTGGTGAGGGCGGGTTTATAGCGCTTCGCGCTAGGCAATAGGCAATAGGCAATAGGCAATAGGCAATAGCTTGTAGTGCTTAGGGTCTAATACTTCAAACTGTACTCCATAGAAAAGAGAAACGCTATACACAATTGGTGGGTGGGTTTTCTAGATATTGGGTGTAACCCGCCCCTACGGGGAATGGGTGAGGGCGGGTTTATAAAATTGGTGGGTTGGTATTGTATATTTGGGTAAAACCCGCCCCTACGGGGAATTAATGGGGTTGAAATTTTTGTAATCTTAAGGCGTTGGTGACGACAGAAACCGAACTTAATGCCATCGCTCCACCGGCAATCATGGGATTGAGTAACCAACCGAAAATCGGATATAAAATACCGGCAGCAATGGGAATCGATGCGGTGTTATAAACAAAGGCGAAAAATAGGTTTTGGCGGATGTTTTTTAAGGTGGCATGACTGAGTTGAATGGCGGTGATGATGCCTTGTAAGTCGCCAGAAATTAAGGTGATGTCGCTGGCAGCGATCGCCACATCGGTTCCTGTACCAATGGCTATCCCCACATCTGCCTGGGCTAAAGCGGGGGCATCATTAATACCATCGCCCACCATGGCGACTAATTTACCCTGCTGTTGCAATTCCCGCACCTTATCGGCTTTGTTTTCGGGACGCACTTGGGCGAAAATCTGGGTAATTCCCACTTGAGAGGCGATCGCCTCTGCCGTATGCTGATTATCTCCCGTGAGCATCACCACCTCTAACCCCATGCGCTGGAGTCGCTTAACCACCGCTTCCGAGGAAGGTTTCAGGGCATCGGCGATCGCCAAAATCGCCTCCACTTCTCCATCTACCGCCATCCAAATCACCGTTTTTCCGGCACTCTCCCACCGATCCTGATACTCGCTCAAGGGCACATCCTGAGAGGTTTTCACCCCCAAATTCACCCCCAATTCTGCCATCCATCGCCGAGTTCCTAACTGGATCAGGTGGTCAGAAATATACCCCTGCACCCCACAACCAGGAACAGCCTTAAACTGCTCCGGCTCGCTCAAAGGTTTTTTCACCCCCTGACGCTCGCTATAGTCCACCACAGCCTTTCCTAGGGGATGCTCTGAGGATTTTTCTAGGCTGGCTGCCATCTCTAACAGTTTCAATTCATTGCCGTGGGCAGTTCCCAACGTGGTGATATAGTCGGTAACTGTGGGTTTGCCTTGCGTCAGAGTTCCGGTTTTATCTAAGACAATGGTTTGCACCTGATGAGCCAATTGCAAGCTTTCTGCTCCTTTGATTAAAATCCCCTGTTGTGCCCCTTTTCCAGTTCCCACCATCACCGAGGTGGGGGTGGCTAACCCCAGAGCGCAGGGACAGGCAATCACCAACACGCTGACGGTGGTTACCATGGCTAGGGTAAGGTTACCGGTGAGCAGTATCCAGGTGATAAACGTCAGGATGGCTATAACTAAAACCGCAGGCACAAACCAGGATGTGACGCGATCGGCCAATTGTTGAATCGGCGCTTTAGAACTTTGAGCCTCTTTCACCAACTGGATAATCTGGGCTAAAACCGTATCTTTGCCCACGCGCAGAGCTTCGAGCTGAAAACTACCGGTTTGATTGATGGTTGCACCAATCACTTCATCACCGGGTTGTTTATCCACCGCCACACTTTCCCCGGTAACCATGGATTCATCCACCGTTGAGGAACCCTTAACGACTGTACCATCCACGGGAATTTTTTCGCCGGGACGCACCAAGAGGCGATCGCCCACCTGCACCTCAGTTAAGGGAATATCCTGCTCTTCCCCATCCCGGATCACCCGTGCCGTTTTCGGCTGCAAGCCAATCAGAGCGCGAATAGCCGATGAAGTCTTAGATCTCGCTTGATGTTCCAGCATTCTCCCCCACAAAATCAGGGTAATAATCACCACTGCCGCCTCATAATACACATCAGCGCTCAACCCTTGAGCCTCAAAAAACCCAGGAAACAAAGTCGGAAACAAAGAATAGAAATAAGCCGAACCCGTCCCCAACGCCACCAAACTATTCATATCGGCGCTCTTGTGCTTCAAGGCTTTCCAAGCGCCCACAAAAAACGAACGACCACACCAAACCATCACCGGAGTAGACACCACCCACTGCAACCAAGGGTTATGGAGCCACATGGGCCAACCCGGTATCGAAATTCCCGTCATCATCGGCAAAGATCCCACCACCAACAGCACCGAAGCCGCCCCTCCCAACCAAAGCTTGCGTTGTAATTGTTCGAGCGCTGGGTCAGATTCGTCTTCTTCCTCTTCCTGTACGGGCACATTGGCTTTATATCCCGCATTCTCTACGGCTTGCTGAATCTTATCGAGAGACACAGAACTGGGATTATACTGAACCGTTGCCTCCCGGAGGGCAAAATTAATCGAACATTCAGTTACCCCTGAGACTCCTTGAATAGCGCGTTCAATCCGTTGGGCACAAGCTGCACATGACATTCCTTCTAACTGTAGCGTTTGTTGTTGCATCACCTTTATCCTCTAATCTGTTCTCTAGAGTTTAAAGTCTCCAGTGGGCTGGAGAGTCAAGGGTAATGGGTTAATGGGTAATAGGCAATAGGCAATAGGCAATAGGCAATAGGCAATAGGCAATAGGCAATAGCTTGTATTGCTTAGGGTCTAGCCTTCAAGCTGTACTCTATAGAAAAGAGAAGCGCTATAATGCCCATTTTCCAGGCTTTTAATATGCATGATTCTGTTTTATTGTCCTTGTTGCAATTAGCTAACCCCACTTTACCCGTAGGTGCATATAGCTATTCGGAAGGCTTAGAAACCCTCGTGGAACAGGGAAAAATTACTGATAAATCCTCTTTAGAGGGTTGGTTAAGGGATGGGTTGCGATTAGGTTCTATCCGCCTCGATGGTGCAGTGTTAATCCGGGGATGGAATGCGATGCAAATGCAAGATTACCCCATGCTACGGTATTGGAATCGTTGGCTTTTAGCGACTCGAGAAACGGAAGAATTACGGCAACAAACGGTGCAAATGGGGCGATCGCTCTCCTTACTCGTGCAAAACCTAGAACCAGATCTGCAACCCGTTTTACAGGAGTTGGGGCCAGAATGGAGTTATCCCCTAGTGTTTGCGATCGCCGCTAATCATTGGCAGATTTCCCCCACAGATGCCCTCTTAGCCTATCTACAAAGCTGGGTTTCTAACCTGATCGCTGCGGGAGTCAAGTTGATTCCCCTGGGGCAAACCACTGGTCAAAAACTGCTCTTTGAGCTTCATCCCCAGATTCGGGCGATCGTGCCCGAAATTCTAGCCCTAGAGGATGATAACCTTTATAGTTGTAGTTGGGGTTTTGCTCTCGGTTGCATGGCCCATGAAACCCAATATACTCGACTCTTTAGAAGCTAAAAGAATGGCTCTGGTTTGCTTATGACTCAATTGCGCGTGGGAGTAGCTGGCCCGGTTGGATCGGGGAAAACCGCATTAGTAAATTTACTGTGTCAAACGTTGCGAGAACAGTATCAAATTGCTGTAGTAACTAACGATATCTATACTCAAGAAGATGCCCAGTTTTTGGTGCGATCAGGGGCTTTGTCTGGCGATCGCATCGTTGGCGTAGAAACGGGAGGCTGTCCCCATACGGCGATCCGAGAAGATGCTTCGATTAATTTAGTGGCGATCGAGCAACTGGAGCAACAATTTAATCATTTAGATCTGCTCTTTGTCGAAAGTGGCGGTGATAATTTAGCCGCAACCTTCAGCCCCGAATTAGTCGATATTACCCTTTATGTTATTGATGTAGCTGCTGGCGATAAAATCCCCCGCAAAGGCGGCCCAGGAATTACCAAATCGGATTTATTAGTGATTAATAAAATCGACCTTGCCCCCTTAGTTGGCGCAGATCTCCAGGTGATGGAACGGGATGCCAAAAAAATGCGCGGGGATAAACCTTTTATCTTTACCAACCTCAAAAACAATACCGGACTAGCCGAGGTGATTCAGTTTATTGAGCGTTATCTTTGACCTCTCATTACTCAGTCTTTAAACCCCAAATGATTGCCCACCGCACGCTGACGCAGGGGAATACGAGTGTGAATGGGTGCATTAAGAACCCTAAGATGAGGATCGGCAACCACCAAAGTGGTTGATCCACCGCCATCTAAATTTAAGGCCGTTTCTACTCCTAATTCCACAAACAGCGCTTGTAATTCTGGTAAAGCCATCCCCTCACTATAAAACCGTTGACGGCCATCTACGACCAGAATAAACACCTGAGTTCCCGATGCATCCAATCCGATCGCCGTCCGAGGATAAGCATCATCATAAAATGACCCCGAACTTAAGGGAACCGCTTCCCCATCCCAAATTAAAATAGTGCCTCCAGCAATTCCCTGTTGCGTATCTGGGGGACAAGCATCGCTACCGGGAATGACTGCGCGAGGAGAAGAGAGGAAACACAGAACCGGCCAACCCCCATTGACTGGGGAATATTCGATCCCATTGGCGATCGCCTGGCCAGAAATTCGCACGCGATCGCCCGATTCAGGATAAACTTGCCAAGGGGACTTCGCCTCAAACGGATAGAAAAAACTGCCATTGATCGCCAACTGTACCCCCAATTCCCGCACAAACTCCGAAGTCGTGCGAGCGCTAATTTCCATACCATCAGCTTGCGAATCGCCTGGAGTGACCAAGGGTTGCATTTGAGCCGTACTTAAATCAATTTTGACTTGATGAATCACCAACGGACGAGGGGTTGAGCGAATCAAACGAGTATAGGTCACTCCCGGAAACAGTTCCTCGACCAAGGGAGTTCGAGCCGGACGCGAGAGTAATAAAATCCCATAAATTCCCCCAGGAATTCCCAGCAACAGGGCGATGATTATTAAGGCGATTTTCCCCAGTTTCTTAGATTGCCAAATCATAGTTATACACAAGCGCCATTATCGTTCTCCTGATACAATAGCTCTGATCCAACTTGCACCATCGGCGATCGTGACCAGATTCATCCATGACCAATTTGCCAAACAATATCTAAGTGAAATGCTCTCCTCTTTTGGCACAGTAGAAACCAGCAAAGATATTGCCTCAGAAGTTCGCCAGGTTGATGTTTTCTTTACCCCATCCACCTCCGAACTTGATGCCAGTGAACTGGGATTATTAGGGCAACTCACGGCAACTCCGGCAATCTTTGAACCCTTTCGTAATCCCATAACCGCCCATGACTTTCGCACTTGTTTACTGAAACTCTTGGTACTGCAAGCGAAACAGGAACGAGAGACCGAGAGCAGAAAATTAGAGGAAGATGAACTGGCCAAGTTGTGGATCTTAACCCCAACCGCATCTCCCAATTTGCTCAAAGGAGTTCATGGGAAAGAGGCAGAGAATTGGCCGTCAGGAGTGTATCTGTTAAGCGAAATCTACAGAACTGGGATTGTAGTGATTCATCAACTCCCTCGCACTCCTGAGACGTTATGGTTGAGACTCCTAGGACGCGGAAGAGTCCAACAGCAAGCCATTCGAGAACTTGAAGCCTTACCTAAAGGGAATCGCTGGCGAGCGAATGTGATAAAATTGGTGTACGAGCTTTTAACTATTTTAGCCACCAGGCAAAACCAAGAAGCAGATCGAGATGATGAGGAGCTAATCGTGACTTTAACTCAACTCTATGAAGAAGCGATCGCCCAACTGCGCGAAGAAGGACGGCAAGAAGGACGGCAAGAGGGACGGCAAGAGGGAGAAGAGCAAGCCACTGTGCGCTTCATAACCAATCTCTTGCAGGTTCGGTTTGGAGAAGTGGATGAAGAACTGGCTGCTATTGTAGGGCGAATAGCCGCCCTGCCTTCAGAAGAATTTACCCCTCTGGTTCTACAATTGTCTCGTGAAGAGCTATTAGCCCGATTTATACCACAATCCGAGCCAGAAGAATAGGCGATCGCGTTAACCGAATATATCAATCTGAATCAGACCAAGAGATGGCGATCGCGGGGCAATGAGAGCGTGAACGCATCTCTCTCGTTTTTCTTGAGCCAATCCCTCTCTATTTTGGTATACTACAGTACCTTCATGTACTATACCAAATTAACTCATGACTGTCGATAACTTTATTACCATAGATGATACCGCTCTGTCTTTGGAGAAAAGTCTGGGCTACCTCAATGATGCCGGTAAACTGCAACCGGCTTTAGTCGAAATTGCCAAACAGTATCTCTTAGAACAAGAAATTCAAGCCGCAGGCATTGGCAACCCCTTAACTGAACAAATTGAACAATTCATGATTGAATTTCGGGTGCAACAACAACTCACAACTCCCGAAGCCTTTCAGCAGTGGTTATCAGAGCATGGCTTAAATTACGCCACATTCAAGCGGCAAATCCAGATACGGATGAAACAAGATGAACTCAAAGAACACATTGTGCGCGACAAAGTACAGGAGTATTTTGAGCAAAATCAAACCAACTTAGACCGGATCGTATTTTCGCGGATTGTCGTAGAAACTCCAGAAATGGCCCAAAGTCTGTATCAGCAGTTACAAGAACCGAATGTTTACTTTAGTCAACTGGCCAAGCAACATTCGATTGTTGATGACGGCAAAGTTGGGGGGGCAATGACTCCCATGATTCGCGGACAAATGCCGCCAGAAATCCGTGAAGCGACGCTCTCGGCTGAACTTGGGGCGATTTTAGGCCCAGTTCAGATTGAGGGACGCTATTGTTTGCTCAAAGTGGAGGAAATTTTGCCCGCACGCCTAGAAGGAGCGCTCAAGCGAGACTTGCAAACCCACCTGTTTGAGGAATGGATTAAGGAGAAACTGAAGGCGATGCAAATCAAGCTTAATCTTGAGCCAAAAAAATAACTTGACACGGAAGTATTAACTTGTGTATAGTTCGTAAATACACAATTTACTTAATATCAGGGTTATGAATTGGTTCCAAGGTTTACGCAAA
Organism: Roseofilum capinflatum BLCC-M114; assembly: GCF_030068505.1. Taxonomy (NCBI): domain Bacteria; kingdom Bacillati; phylum Cyanobacteriota; class Cyanophyceae; order Desertifilales; family Desertifilaceae; genus Roseofilum; species Roseofilum capinflatum. The sequence continues at coordinate 89,495 of NZ_JAQOSO010000101.1, read as the reverse complement.
AATAAGCAATCTTTCCTATCGAATTCGTTGTCAGGTAAAACATTTATCTTGGAACCAATTCTTACACCCAGTGGTGTGACGGGTCTTGAGGGAGAAGTGGGCAGTGGGGAGTTGGAGGTTGACTCCTTGGATGAGTTTGAAATTCCTGAAGAGCAGCAGCTCGAAGAGTCGGGTGAATCTGAAGAGCAAGAGACGAGTAGCACCTCGGAAGACTCGGAAATTATCGATGAAATTGACGATGAAGACATTGAACCCTTGGAATTCTTTTATGCTGAGACTGAGGGAGAAGCAGAACCAGAGCCAGCTTTAGAGCCGGATGTAGAGCCGGATTCAGAGTTAGAACTAGAGCTGGAAGTGACCACTTTAGTTACCGATCTCGACTCGGAGACAGAAGCCAGAGAAGAAATTGAATCCGAACCAGAGCCTGAGCCATTTACCTATAATTCCACCAATGGTGTATTTACGGTGGGAGAGACGGGTAAGGTCAATCTGGATTATTTGATTGATGGTGGAAAATACGCAAAAGGTGAGATTGGCATCTTCAGTTTGGAGGGGATGGAAGACTATGAGGGAGATGCGGAAGCTTGGGAAAGGGCAGCCGTGCGTCGCGCTCTCAGTAATTCTACGCTAGGAAATTTAGGGATTGCTGATGGTGAGGAAGGCGCGAAATTTACGGGAATTTTGGACGGGGAACTGAAGGACTGGAATCGGGGTGAGTATCAGTTTGTGGATAGTTTCTCCATGAAACCAGGGGAGCAGTTTGCCTTGGTGATTTCTGCTAAAACTCCCATTGAACAAGCCTTTGAAGCGGGTAAACCCCTATTTTTCTCGAATGATACAACCTATGAGAATTTTGCCGATGTGACGGGAGATGGTCATACCTTTACAGTGGAAGACTGGAGGGATGGAGATTACAATGATGTGGTCTTTCAGGTTAATGGTGCGAGGGGAGAAGCGGTTACGTTAGATGAAGTTATCGATCCGGAAGCGGAAGATTGGCGCAACAGTGAGGTAGGACAGCAGGTACTTGACTATATCGCTCCGGTAGAGTTTGACTCTGGAGTATTTACGGTTGATAACAGTGGAGAAGTGGGGATTGATTTCCTCTATGACGGTGGGAAGTGGAAAGGAGAGTTAGCTGTATTTAGTTTAGAGGGATTGGAAGAGATTAATCCCAATTCTGGGGCGTTTATTGAAGAAGCTGCCTCTCGCGCTTTATCTAATTCAGAACTCGGTCATGTGATTATATCCGATCGCACTGAAGGAGCCAGATTTGATGGCGTTTTGGGCGATGAAGGACAAGATTGGAACAGTGGCGACTATCGCGGGGTGAAGACATTTGCGATGAATCCAGGCGATCGCTTTGGTATGATGTTACTCCCGAAACACTCGGTTAGTAAACTAGCAGATAATCCAGCCTTGGGAGGACTCGGTGCGCCTTTGTTCTCCATGTCGAGCTTAAACCCGGAAGATGCCTATCACCTGGGACAACTAGCGGATGTTACCGGAGATGGCAATACCTTTGTCATGGAAGATTGGCGAGTGGATCATCACGGTTCCGATACAGATTATAACGATTTGATTTTCCAAGTGCGCGGCGCAACAGCAAATGCGGTGAATTTGGATGAAGTGATTAATCCAGAGTATGATTGGCGCGAGTCGGATCTGGGTAAGGGGTTGTTGGCTTATGCGAAGCCTTATGTGACTCCAGAGACTCCAGAGCTTGGGGAAATTATCCCAGAAGAGGTGTATGAGGCGATCGCCGAAGTTCGTGCCCAAGAAGCCTTAGAGTTGGCGGAGTTGGAAGCAGAAGAGGAGGTAGAAGAGGCGATCTCGCCTACTCCAGAAACTCCAGAAACTCCAGTAGCATCCGAGTCAGTTGAACCGGAAGTGGTGGAGACTCAAGAAGAGGCCGCACCAACCCCAGAAGCTCCAGAAGCTTCCGAACTTACAGCAACACTCCCTACCACTTTAATTAACGACCTCATCAAAGACTTGGGCCAGGAATTTGAGGGTGTTGACAACCAAGGAAAAGCTAATTTAGACAATTTGGACACTGACTTGTCTGATATTGAAGCGGCTACTCAGGCAAAAATTGATCGGCTCGATGGTGAGTTTGCTGAGGTACTTGGAGAACTCGAGGACTTCACAGACCAAACTAATGACAATTTATCTGAGCTAGAAGATGAGCTTCATCAAAGTCGCAAGCAAACGGGCGATAAGGTTACTGGTATTTCTCAAACCTTATCAACCAATCATCAAGCATTGGTGAAGCAGGTGGCAAAGCTTGAGGGTGACATTGCTAGTTCGGTGCGATCGGCTGAATCAGACATGAATAGGGCGATCGCCGATCTCGATCGACAAACCGAGGATGTCAGACAACAGATCGAAAGAAAAGAATTGGGCGATCGCGAAGATGAAATTAAACAACAATATCAAAGATTGCAGCAGCAAAAAGATAAAATTGTCAGTGATTATCAAAGTCAAGTCAGATCGTTGAAGTCTCTGAAAAATCAGATTTCATCTACCGCCCAATCTCAATTGAATGCTCTCCAAACAAATTCCAACCAGTCGATTAGTGGGGCGCAAAATTATCTCAGATCGATCCAACAAGAACTCAATAGCATTGAAGCTTCCTATCAGCAGTTAGAAGCTTCTCAAACTCAAGTAGCAGAGCAAGCCCAAGATCGCATGGATCAATTAGAAACTCTGCGAAACCAAGAGTTTCAGCAGAGTCAGAATGAGCTAGAAACACTAACGGATGAATGGAATGCATGGCTCGATGATGCCAATATGCAAACAGAAGTTTGGCAGAAAATTTTTTCCGATCCAGAGCCATGGTATAACACTCAAGAGCCATTACCCAAAGCGGGTACACCATTAGTTGGAGTTATTGATACTGGATTTGCGCCAGAAGTCAATACATTTTCTAATTCCGAAGTTCTCCTCGGAAAAGACTGGATTGAAAATGACTTTAACCCCTTATTGAATCCGGGTGAAGGCAATCCTCACGGAACGGATATTGTCGAAGTTATTGCCGGTATCGATCCAGAATCTCAACTCTGGTTAGGACGCGCTGTTGGTTCTAATGAATGGTCAAAATCCCTGATTGAATTTGTCGATCAGGTGCGAGAGACACAACAGCCCAATGCTGTGGTTAACTTGAGTTTCGATTTGACGGAAACTGATGCGAATGGTGTCGTTAGCACTCGATACGAACTGACTCCTCTAGAACGGTCAGCGCTGACTTATGCTCAACAGAATAATGTCTTGATTGTCACCGCAGCAGGGAATCAAGGAGACTCTCTTTCCGCTTTGGGACAAGCAACGAAAGAATTCGATAATATCTTAGTTGTTGGTGCAGCAGAAGATTGGGAACGATCAGCATATTCTAGCTACAATGATGTTGAATATGATTACTATGGCAAAGGAGTCGATTTACTGGCTCAAGGAACTGCAAAAAATGGAGCCTCCGGAACTTCTGTTTCTACTGCCAAAGTAACGGGTGCTGCCTCATTAGTGTGGTCGGCTAATCCGGATCTCAATTATACTCAAGTTAGGGATATTCTCAAGAATACAGCAACCGATCTAAACACGCCAGGATGGGATGCTCAAACCGGTTTGGGACTGCTGAATATTCCCGCAGCCGTTTATATCGCCAAAGAAGCCGAAGCTCAAGTCTATAAACCCAGTAATTATGAGCTGGTTACAGATATCCTCAAGTCTCATGATGTGCCTAAAGTTCACTGGCCAGAATTTTACCAATTCAGCTATTATGAAACTCTCCAGTCTCAGTTAACTGGCGTTACTTGGACGAATGACCTCGCAATACCTACAGAACGAGCCACATCAGAATGGGCTTGGCATGAGTCACATAATATTCAAGAAGTTGGCGAGCATTGGAGGAGAGAATATGGTTATCAATTGGGTAGGCCTAATGGAGAAAAAGCCAGAGGAGATGGCAACCGAATTACCGCAGATCATAATAGTCAATTAAGCGGCGACGAACTTAAATATGTACGTTATTGGATGGTAGACGATCGCAAGACAAATGTTGTGGGAATACATGGCACTATTAGAGTGATAAGAGAAATCAATCACACTCTCAAGGCAAAATGGGAAAACATACAGCACAACCAACAGAAACTTGCTAGTCAATTTGAAAATCTGACAGAAGAATACGAAGAACAGAAACATAAACAGGAAGAGAAAATCACTCAAGATCGAGAAGAAATTGAGAAAAAAGAACAAAAAATTAAAGACTTGCTCGATAGTGGAAGTGATGCCCAATCTGAGGAAATTCGACAATTAAAAAAAGAAATCGAGCAACTGAAAAAAGATCTCCAAGAGTACACAGTTCAAAGTCAGCAGGAGCTGGCAGAGCTGCAAACGCAAATCCAGGAGAAAGCGGTTGAGTTGAAGGAGATTAATGAAGAAATTGAAGTCATTAACCAAGAAGCTAAACGCCAAAATGAGCAGCGTGTCCAGGAATCTCGGCAAGCAGCCGCCAGCTATAAGAAAAGCTTCTGGGAAAAAGTCACAGATAGTGTCGCTGGTTTTATTGAAGACATTGGAGAAGGTATTAAGAGTACCCTGGATGCCATTGATGTCGAGACTGTCCTAGATCTGCTCAAACGAATTCCCCTTGTCGGTACAGCAGTGAGTGCCTTAGAAGGCCTCTATCACTTAGCTAATGGAGACTGGATAGAAGTCTTAAAAGCGGCAATTGATGGAGCGCTCGATCTAACACCTGCTGGGTCTATTATCTCATCTACAATGATTGATATCTTCGTCGAGGTAGCGTGGGCACTCAAGGATAAAGACTATAAAGGTGCTATTTCTGCCACCTTGTCCAATTTTAACGTCAATAAGACTGTGGCAGATACATTAGTTAATGTCGCCTGGTCGATGAAAGATGGAGACTGGAAATCTATCTTCAAAGCCGGTTTAGATGGGGCAGGATTTGAGAATGGCGATAAATTTATCGATATCGCCTGGGATGTTATCGATGGAGACTATAAAGGGGCATTAGGAACCGGATTAACCTTTGCTGGATTTGGACAACAAAAAGCCAATACCCTGATTGATATTGCCTGGAATATGGCGGATAACCGCTACGGCAAAGCACTCAAAACCGGATTAAACTATGCTGGTTTCTCCAATAGCAATTCCTTAGTCGATCTTGCCTTTGACCTCAAAGATGGCGACTATGAAAGCGCCTTAAAAACGGCATTTAATGCCAGTGGATTGGGTGCAGGAAAAACCTGGGTAGATGTGGCCTTTGACTTAAAAGACGGAAACTATAAATCCGCCTTAGAAACAGGACTAAAAACGGCTGGATTCTCCCAATACCAAGACTTTATCGATACCGCTTGGGATTTAAAAGAGGGGAATTACAAAAACGCCTTCATTCAAGCCTTAAATGCCGCCGGACTAGAAAATGCGACTGCATTAGGTCAAGCTCTGTTTGATGACTATTCCTACCCCTCAGACCCAGAAATTCCCCTGGCAGCTATCCCTGCCCATCATAAAGGGTACGAATACTTAGCGCGCAGTACTGCCTATGAAGATGGTTCGATTTCTGCCACTCCAGAACGCGCCTTAGACAATAGCAGTCCTGGAGGCAATAAACTCACGGTTGGCGAGCGAGTGAACGGCGGTTATACCGTAGATTACGTGATTGACGATCGCTCCACTGGATTCTACGCTGTCGGTTTAATTCCCGACGATCCGACTCAACCTCCTGTCCTCTCGGTGCGCGGAACCGGAGGCAGTCCCACGGATGAGAAATATGGAACTCTGATTGATGTTATCGAAGATACGAACCCAGACGGAATCGGCTACGGTCAATTCAGCGCCCATCAAGCTGAAATCCAAGCCTGGTTAGCCGCCCAAACCCAACCCGTGGATCTCGTCGGTCACAGTCTCGGCGGTGCTTTGGCGCAAACCATCGCCGCCCATTTCCCCACGGAAGTCGGAGAAGTGGTCACGTTCAATTCTCCTGGAATTGACAGTGATACTGCCGAACTCTTTGTTACCCAAGGCGGAAATCCCAACAGCGCTACCCACTACATTACCTCCGGCGATCTCGTGTCGATGGCGGGCGAAAAATACCTACCAGGTCGGGCAGTTTTAGCTTCCTATCCCAACTTAAATGTCTTTAAGAAGCATAGTTTATCGGTTTTGGGTTCAAATGCCATTCAGTCGGAAAACCAAGCCTCTGAAGTCAAATTAACGGCGCTTTCGGTGGACGAACTGAACAGTCCAAGTTTTGGATATGGCGATCGCGACTACACCCTATTCCGGTCTATTCTTTCCCTCGTCTCTCCTCCTGTCGCCACTGCTCTAGCGACGCGAGGCACAACGGAAACCAGCCGTCAAGCGATCGGTAGCGTCCTTCACGGAGCCATTGATACCGTCGAAAACTGGATCGATGTCGCTAAATCTATTCAATCTGAAGACTACTTAAACGCTCTCAAGGAAAGCTTAGGTTTAACCTCATTCTCCTTGGCTACAGAATGGGGGAATATGATGGAAGCCATAGACCAGCGCAAGTATATCGAAACTCTCACCCAAGCCTTAACTACCACTGAATTACCCGATGGTGACGACTGGTTAAATCTGATTGGACAAATTGATAATAATCAGTACACTGAGGCGCTGACAACAGGATTTAAGTTAGCTGATTTCGGTGCAACTGAAACTTGGATTGACATTGCCCAACATATTGAAGGCGGTGAATATTTAGACGCGCTCTCCAAAGGCTTTGAGGCAACTGGATTTACCGATGCTACTCCCTGGATTAGTATGGTGCGAGATGTGGGAAATGGCAACTATCTCAACGCTCTGAGAACCGGATTTAATCTCACAGATTTTGAAGCGGGTCAATCCTGGGTCGATATGGCCTGGAATATCCAAGAAGGAAACTATCTCCGAGCCTTACGAACCGGCTTTGATCTCGCTGGCTTTGACGAAGGAAAACATGCCATCAACGCCGGTTTAGCCCTCAAAAACGGCGACTACTTCAAGGCCTTTACATCTGGTATATCGATGATTGATGGAGTCGATGACTTGGTAGACGCTCTCACCTATCTCAAAGATGGGAAGGTGAAAGAAGCCATTCCTTCCATGATCGATGCGGCGAAATTGCTTAAAGTATTCCTGTAGAAGTTAGCGCTGGGCGATACGGTAGGAGACTTCTGGCGATCGCCCTTTGGCTATAATCAGAGGAAAGGCCGATCGCCAAAAATGATAAACGACTAGGTGTCAAATTATGGAACAATCTTTGATTGATAATGTTTTACAACTGAGTCCTTCAGATAAAATGAGGCTCCTAAATGTTATCTACTCAAGTCTTGAGAACCCAAATGAGGCGATCGATAAAATTTGGTACGATGAAGCAGAGCGTAGACTAGCCGCTTTTGAGTCTGGAAGAGTTAAGGGCATTCCAGCAGCAGAAGTGCTGGGTTATCAATAATGAATGTAATTTTCGATCCCCTCGCAGCTCAAGAGTTTAAATTATTGCCGTGGCTCATAGCTATCGTCAGCCCGATTACTGGGTAGATCGGGTTGAGTCTTGATGTCAATGTGAAGGTGCGATCGCCCCCTCCTGATAAAATAGCTCTGAATCCAAGTTGCACAATAGGCGATCTCAAAAGAATCAAAAATAATAAAAACCCCCTTGCCGATCAAGGGGGATAAAACCTAGGGAATAGCACCAGAACGTGCTATCCGTGAAATTAGGTGAAATTAGGCGATCGCCGCCATTTTCACTTCACTGTTAGCTAATAACTCTTGCAGTTCCTCAGAATCAACAGTTTCCCGTTCCACCAGCATTTGAGCCAACTGGTCAAGAACAGCTCGGTTATTGACTAACACAGCCTTAGCACGGCGATAGGCCTGTTCGACCAAGTTCCGCACCTCATCATCGATCGCCGCCGCCGTTTCTTCCGAGAAGTCCCGCTCGGCAGCAATATCGCGACCCAGGAACATATTCCCTTGCTGGCGACCCAATGCCACAGGGCCCAGGCGATCGCTCATCCCAAACCGAGTCACCATTTGCCGCGCCACTCGCGCCACCTGTTGCAAGTCATTAGACGCACCAGTAGTCACTTCTTCATCACCAAAGACAATCTCTTCAGCCAAACGACCACCCAGAGCCACCGCCATCTGATTTTGCAGATAAGACCGGCTGTATAATCCAGAATCCATGCGGTCTTCACTCGGCGTAAACCAAGTCAAACCTCCCGCACGGCCGCGAGGAATAATACTAATCTTCTGCACTGGGTCATAATCCGGCATCAGAGCGCCCACCAAAGCATGGCCCGCCTCATGATAAGCAACCAGCTCCTTCCGTTTTTCGCTCATCACCCGGTCTTTCTTCTCCGGCCCAGCCAGAACCCGGTCAATGGCATCATTGATTTCATCCATGGAAATCTCAGTTAAATTCCGACGAGCTGCTAAAATCGCCGCTTCATTCAACAGGTTAGACAGATCTGCCCCCGTAAACCCAGGAGAGCGACGAGCAATTTTATCAAGATCCACATCCGGCGATAGGGTCTTACCCTGAGAGTGAACCTTCAGAATTTCCAAGCGTCCCGCATAGTCCGGACGGTCTACCACCACCTGACGGTCAAAGCGACCGGGACGCATCAAAGCCGCATCCAGCACATCGGGACGGTTCGTTGCTGCAATAATGATAATTCCCGTATTGCCTTCAAACCCATCCATTTCCGTCAGGAGCTGGTTTAGGGTTTGTTCCCGCTCATCATTTCCCCCACCGAGACCTGCACCCCGTTGACGACCAACGGCATCAATTTCATCGATAAACACGATACAGGGAGCATTGGCCTTAGCTTGTTCAAACAAGTCGCGGACGCGAGAAGCACCGACTCCAACGAACATTTCCACAAACTCAGACCCAGAGATGGAGAAAAAGGGAACGCCTGCTTCACCCGCAACCGCTTTAGCCAGCAGGGTTTTACCCGTTCCAGGAGGGCCCACTAAGAGGACACCTTTGGGGATTTTAGCGCCCACTGCCGTGAAGCGATCGGCATTTTTCAAGAAGTCTACAACTTCCGTTAACTCTAATTTAGCTTGTTCAATCCCAGCTACATCGCCAAAGGTCACCTGAGTTTGAGGTTCCATTTGCACTCTAGCCTTGGACTTCCCAAAGTTCATCGCCTGAGATCCCGGGCCACTCTGGGCCCGTCTGAGGAGGAAAAACACCCCAACCACCAGCAAAATGGGGATGAACAGACTACTTAAGGCCCGCACCCAAGCCCCATCATCGCTAGGGGGTAAAACTGAGATATCAACATTATTTTGAGTAAGAATGTTGAGTAAGTCTGGATCGTTGGGGAGGTTGACCAGAATTTTATCGCCATTTTCTGCGGTTACTAGCGCTCTGGTACGGTCAGCACTGAGGTTTACCCGCTCTACCTGTCCCGTTTCTACTTCGTCAATCAACTGACTGTAAGGCCAGGTTTGGGTGGGTTGGGGTTGTTGGTCAAACAACGCAGTTCCCAGAGCAATGACGACGATCGCCAGTAAAGCATAGAGTCCCGCATTTCTCCATCGTTTGTTCACGCCGGTTTGATCCTCCTATTGTGTTCTAGGCTATTAGGACGGTTTTGCCTTTGATTATTAATCTTATATTAACTAATATTACGAAACTGTGAACGATCCGCTCAGTCATAGAAACCGGCGATCGGTCTGTATTCCTAGTTTAACGGGGATTGCAGCATTTAAACCATTTCCGAGAATCCGCCATGAATAGGTAGCCTAAGCCAGGAAACCGTGTGGAAAACCCTACCCCGATCCGAACACTAAGGGATGTTCAACCCCAATAGTCAAGTTTGAGAATAAGAGTGATAAAATAGCCAGAAATTTCTGAGAACTCAAAACCATGCTCTCTGTATCTGGCTATAGAACTCCCAACTTACTCTACGAAAGCAGCAACTCAGAAGTCTATCGAGCCATCCGAGAAACTGACGGGCAACCCGTAATTCTTAAACTCCTCAAAGAAGACTATCCCACCCCCTCAGAACTCCGACGCTACAAACAAGAATATGAACTCACCCACTCAACTCACTTAAGCGGAGTCGTAAAAGCCTACGACCTGCAACCCTACAAAAACACCCTAGTTATTATCCTCGAAGACTTCGGGGGAGAATCCTTAAGAACCTGGCAAGAGAACCAACCAGAATTTAACCTCCATCACTCCCTATCCCTATTCATCAAAACAGCCGACAGCCTCGGACAACTCCACGCAGAAAATATCATTCATAAAGACATTAATCCCGCCAACCTCGTCTTTAACCCCCAAACCCAAGAACTCAAAATCATCGACCTCGGTATCTCCACCCAACTGAGCAAAGAAAATCCCCGGCTCAAAAACCCCACCACCCTAGAAGGAACCCTTCCCTACATCTCCCCAGAACAAACCGGGAGAATGAACCGCTCCCTCGACTATCGCACCGACTTTTATTCTCTCGGTGTAACCTTTTACGAACTGCTCACCCACCAACTCCCCTTCACCACCCAAGACGAGCTAGAATTAGTCCACTGTCATATTGCCAGAGAACCGCGATCGGCCACAGAAATTAATCCCCAAATTCCCCCCATTCTCTCCGACATCATCAGCAAACTGATGGCTAAAAATGCCGAAGACCGGTATCAAAGTGCCTGGGGATTAAAAGCCGACCTAGAAACCTGTTTAACCCAACTCGAAAATCAAGGAAAAATAGACCCATTTCCCCTAGGAAGACAAGACCTATCCGACAAATTCCAAATTCCCCAAAAACTCTACGGCAGACAAAACGAAATCGAGCAACTCTTAACCACCTTTGAACAAGTAGACCAGCACAGTCAAATGATGCTCGTAGCCGGTTACTCAGGGATTGGCAAATCTGCCCTCGTCCAAGAAATTTACAAACCCATCACCCAAAGAAAAGGCTACTTTATTTCCGGAAAATTCGACCAATTTCAGCGCAACGTTCCTTATTCAGCCATGGTATCTGCCTTCAAAGGATTTGTACAGCAACTGCTCACCGAAAATCCAGAAAGCTTAGAACAATGGAAAACCAAATTCTTACACGCTCTAGGGGTCAATGGACAAGTAATCATTGATGTCATCCCCGAAATTGAACTCATTATCGGCCCCCAACCCCCCATAGATCAACTAGGGGCAACCGAATCACAAAACCGATTTAACCTAGTCTTTCAAAGTTTTATTCGCTCCTGTTGCAGTCCAGAACATCCCTTAGTCCTCTTTCTAGATGACCTCCAGTGGACAGATGGAGCCACCTTAAAATTAATTGAACTGATCGTGACCGATAAAGATCTGAAGCATTTATTTCTTATTGGTGCTTATCGGGACAATGAAGTAAGTGACCATCACCCTTTGATTTTACTGATCAATAAATTAAAACAAGGGGAAACTTTTATTGAGCAAGTGACCTTGACTAATCTCGATCTTGAAGATGTTAATCATCTCCTACAAGATACACTAAAAACAGCAGTTCATCAAGTGCATACATTAGGAGAACTAATCGTAAGCAAAACCGGAGGTAACCCTTTCTTTGTTAATCAATTTCTCAGTGATTTAGATACAGAAAACTTTATCACATTTGACTATAATCAGCAAGCTTGGACATGGGACTTACAGCAAATTTCTAGCCAAGACATCACCGATAATGTAGTTGAATTGATGATTCGTAAATTAAGGAAGTTACCCCTCAAGACTCAGGAAGCCTTAAAACTAGCCGCCTGTATCGGAGCAAACTTTGATTTACAGACCCTATCCATTGTAGCTGAAGAGTCAAAACAGATTTTGTTTACCGATTTAGTTACTGCTGTTCAATCAGAACTTATTCTCTCCTTATCAGATTTAGATGATGATTTACTGATTCAAGAGTACCGTTTCTTGCATGACCGAGTACAACAAGCTGCTTATGAACTAATCCCTCAAGAAAACAAACAACTCATTCATCTCAAGATTGGACAACTCTTACTTCATAATACCTCAGCAGAAGAACAAGAAGAACGATTATTTGATATTGTCGGCCATTTAAATATTGGTCTAGAAAAAATTATTGATAAAAAAGAGAAAATAGAGGTTATTCAGTTAAATCTAAAAGCTGGACAGAGAGCAAAATTAGCCACTGCATATGAAGGCGCTTTAGAATATTTAAATTTAGGAATTAACGCTTTAGATGACAACCCTTGGACAGAACATTATTCCCTGACGTTTGCTCTTCATAAAGAACGATGCGAAGTTGAGTATTTATGTGGGAATTTTCAGCAAGCTCAGAATTGGGCATATAGAACATTAGAACAGACCCAATCTATTTTAGAAAAATGTGAGATTTATGGGATATTGACCCTTCAAAATTGCATGTTAGGTCAGTATACTCAAGCCTTCATAGAAGCGAGGAAAGGTTTAGAGTTATTGGGAGTATATTTTCCAGAAAGTCAAGCCTCACCAGAAGAGTTGAAAGCTGCTCTCCAGATTGAAGTGGATTTAGTTAATCAACACTTAGAAACTCATTCAGCACTTTCATTAAAAGATGCCCCAGAAATTCAAGACCCAGAAAAAAGAATGATCGGGACACTTCTATGTCATAGCTTACCCGCCACTTTTTTCAATCATCAACTCATGTGGAGAATCGTGATTGCCAAATCGGTTAATTTATTCTTTAGTTATGGTGTAATTGTGGAATCAACCTGCTGTTTGGGCAGTTATGCCATGTTTCTCGCATCAGATTTAGAAGATTATGCCCTATCCTATAAGTTTGGCGAGGCAGGGGTGAAAGTGGGTGAGCGATTTGGCCATGGTGGTTTTAAGTGTCAAGCCCTGCATTTATTTGCCACTTATGTCAATGGTTGGAATAAACCGTTAGCCTCTACCAATATCCTGAATCATCAAGCATTTACTGCGGGCTTAGAATCTGGTGATTTTCTCTTTTCTGGATATACCTTAATGATGGACTGGGTAAATTTGTTTTGTCAAGGGAAGACGTTTGACCAGATAGAGAAAACCTTAGAGACTTATTTATCTTTTACAGAAGACCGGGGGAATCGAGTTGCTTATGATTTATTATTGGGCTGTTATTTAGCGTTTTATAACCTAACTGGCTCAAGTTCAGAGATTACAGTATTTGATACCCCTCGCAAGACAGAGGAAGATTATGTGCAAGATTGCTTGCAGTATAACAGTTATATGGGGTTGTGTTATTTTTATATTTTCAAGGCCCAAACCCTTTATCTTTATGAGCAATATAGTCAGGCTCTTGAAGTTTGCCAACAAGCGAATGAACGATTAACGTTTATTTCCATTAGCCTTGGTGTGGCACAGCAAAATCTTTATCACTCCTTGACTTTCTTGGCTTTATACCCTACAGCAGATCCGAATAACCAAATGGATTATCTGGAAAAGGTCAAGCAAAATCAAGTACGGATGAAAAGATGGGCAGATAATTGTCCAGAGAATTTTTTGAATAAGTTTTTATTAGTGGAAGCTGAACTCGCTCGCTGTACAGGAAAGGTGTTAGAAGTGATGAATGGTTATGACCGCAGTATTCAACTGGCGAAAGAGAATGGCTTGATTCAAGAAGAAGCTCTTGCGAATGAGTTGGCCGGTAAGTTTTACTTGGAGTTAGACAAGCCTCAATTTGCTTCTTTGTATCTTCAACAAGCTCACTATCTCTATAGTCTATGGGGCGCTCAGGCAAAAGTGGGGCAACTTGAAGAAAGATATCCGGAACTTTTTGATTTAGGATTATCGAAGCAGAGTCAAATGAAGAATACGGTGGCTGTAACGCGAACTTCTAGTGGAAAAGATTCTAATGTTAGCTTGGATTTATCGACAGTAATGAAGGCAAATCAGGCGATTTCTGGGGAGATTGTCTTGGAAAATTTAATGAGTGCTTTGATGTATATCATTCTCCAGAATGCGGGGGGGCAAACGGGATATTTGTTGATTTCCGATCGGGATGAGTTAATAATTGAAGCGTCTAAAATTGTTGATTCTAGTCCAATTGAGGTTTTACAAGCTATCCCGGTAGAAGAGTATGAAAAGATCCCGAAAACAGTGATTAATTATGTATGCCGAACTCAGGAAAGTGTGGTGCTTAATGATGCGTCTAACAGGGGTAATTTTATGAACGATCCCTATATCCAAGATGAGCGGCCAAAATCTATTCTGTGTGTTCCTCTGATTAATCAAGGAAAATTGGTGAGTATTGTCTATCTGGAGAATAATCTGACAACGGGTGCATTTACGGCTAATCGAGTAGAGATGATTAGGCTGTTGTCGGGACAAGCGGCTATTGCTTTAGAAAATGCTTATATTTATCAGAATCTAGAGAAAAAGGTTCAGGAACGGACAGCAGAGTTGGCTATAGCGAATCAAGAAATTGGTGTTTTAAATGAAAAATTGAAGGCAGAAAATTTGCGATTAAGCTCGGAGTTGGATGTGGCGAAAAAGCTCCAGCAGATGGTGCTACCAAAAGCGGAAGAGTTGGAGGATATTATTGGTTTGGAAATTGCTGGATATATGGAACCGGCTGATGAGGTGGGAGGAGATTATTATGATGTTCTCAAACAAGGGGAGCGGCTAAAAATCGGGATTGGGGATGTGACGGGACATGGCTTAGAAAGTGGGGTGTTGATGCTGATGGCTCAAACGGCGATTCGCACGTTGCAGAAGGTGAATGAAACCGATCCGGTGCGGTTTTTAGATTTGTTGAATCAGACATTGTATGATAATTTGCAACGGATGAACAGTGATAAAAATATGACGTTGGCAATTTTGGATTATCACGAGGGGAGGGTGCAACTGAGCGGTCAACATGAGGAGGCGATCGTGGTTCGCTCTAATGGCGAGATCGAGTTGATTGATACGATGGATTTGGGATTCCCTATTGGACTAGATGACCAAATTGCCGCTTTTATTAGTCAACAGGATATTCATTTAAATGCTGAGGATGTAATGGTACTGTATACGGATGGGATTACGGAAGCGGCAAATGGGGGGAAGGATCAATATGGGTTAGAGCGTTTATGTAATGTGGTGATACAACATCGACAACAATCAGCCTATGAGATTCGGGAGAGGGTGATTGAGGATGTGCGGGGGTTTATTGGGGATTATAAGGTGTTTGATGATATTACTTTGGTGGTGTTGAAGCAACGATGAAGAAGTCTGAACATCCGATCGCCCTGGAAAGCTTTGCTACGATCGATCGCGAAATTGGCCCCCATAGTTTAAATGACCAGGAATATGCGATCGCCCGCCGCATCATTCACACCACCGCCGACTTTGAGTTTAAGGACTTGCTCTGGTTTAGTCCAACGGCGATTGAGTCGGGTATCGAGGCTCTGCGCCAACAGTCTCCCATTATTACCGATGTCTCCATGGTGAACATGGGAATTCGCAATTTAGTCGCTCAAACCTTTAATAATCCTCTGTTTATCGCTGTGGAAGCAGCACCGGAAGCAGAACCAGGAAAAACCCGCACAGAGACCGGAATGCTCCAGTTAGCCCGTCAGTTTCCCAATGCCATTTTTGCGATCGGAAACGCGCCCACGGCTCTCCTAGCCCTGTGTGAGGCGATCGCACAGGGGAGGGTGCAGCCTGCCCTCGTGATTGGCGCTCCGGTGGGGTTTGTGTCGGTGGTCGAATCCAAATCTCGTTTAAGGCAGTTGGCGGTTCCCCAAATTGGGATCAAGGGGCGCAAGGGGGGATCGCCCGTGGCGGCAGCGATTGTTAATGCTTTGATCCATCTAGCTTAGGGGAATGAATGAATCCAATTCATGTGGTGGGTATTGGCTTGGAGGGGGCGGCTGGACTCTCAGGAGCGGTGCAAGAGATAATTGAGGGCGCAACTCTATTGGTAGGGAGCGATCGCCACTTAGCCTATTTTCCCCAACACCCTGCCCAGCGTCTCACCTTAAGCGACATCTCCCAAACCCTGCACCAGGTGAAAGAGCGTCTCAGCTCAGAAACCATCGTTATTCTGGTGTCCGGTGACCCCCTGTTTTTTGGTTTAGGGCGACTGCTGCTCACTTATTTTCCGCCAGAGCAGCTCTGTTTTCATCCCCATGTCAGTTCCGTGCAACTCGCCTTTAGTCGGGTGAAAGTGCCTTGGCAAGGGGCAAGTATTATTAGTATCCATGGTCGAGATTTCGATGAATTGGTGACAGCGCTACAAAAAGGCGCATCTCCCATCGCCGTGTTAACCGATCCCCTCCATGCTCCAGGGGCGATCGCCCGGTTACTCTTGAATTTAGATTTACCGACCCATTATCAGTTTTGGGTGTGCGAAAACCTAGGGGGAACCGATGAACAGATCCATCACTTATCGGCTCAAGAAGCCTTGAGGCGGACGTTTGCGCCCCTGAATATTGTCATCCTGGTACAGAAACCCCAAGATAGCGCTATCGATCTAAACACCTTACCCGCTCTCGGTATCCCCGATCGCCACTTCCACAGTTTCGGCGATCGACCCGGTTTAATCACCAAGCGGGAGATCCGTCTGCTCATCCTGGGCGAATTGGAGCTACAACCCAAGCAAACCATCTGGGATATTGGCGCGGGAACCGGTTCCGTCTCCATGGAAATCGGCCGGTTAGTCCCCACTGCCTACGTTTATGCCATCGAAAAAACGGCGGCTGGAATCCAACTGATTCAAAAGAATGCCCAGCGCTTTCGGATTTCTAATGTAGTCTCCATTCAAGGCAAAGCACCCGATATTCTCCGCCAAATTCCTGCCCCTCACCGAGTATTTATTGGCGGCACTGGGGAAGCTTTGCAAGGAATTTTAGCCTGTTGTTTAGCCACCTTGTTACCAGGGGGTAAAATAGTGATGGCCCTGGCTACCTTGGAACATTGGCAAGAGGCGATCGCCTGGATTCATCGCCACCAATTGACCTATCGGGTGCTACAAGTTCAGGTTTCTCGGTCGCTTCCCGTGGGCCGATTTACCCGTTTTGCCCCTCTCAATCCCGTCATTCTCTTGACCATTGAACCATTTAACTCAACCCCCAGGGGGGGATATTAATCCCAGAATTAAACCCGTCATTGCCAAAATTAAAATGCCCACTAGACCGCTCAAGGGTTGTCCGTCGATACCGGTTACCCATTCGGGCCAGGGGCGATCGGATTTTGGCCTTAAAATTTGGGTTGTATCTAAACTGATTAACCCCCAGATCCAACCCCCATGAAGTCCCCAAGCTAACCCCAAACTCCCCCCATCAACCCAACGGGCCAGCACTAAAATTAGGCCCATTAGGGCCAGGCCAGGGAGTTGGATTAAACTGCCCTTAACATCCCAAATCAGATGGGAGAGAGCAAAGATTAAACTCGAAAGGATTGCCGCCCAGAGCTGACCCATATCCCCTTGCAGTTGGGTGAGCAAAAATCCCCGGAATACACTTTCTTCTATGGCACTGATCCACAGACTCAACCCTAAAATTGAGCCTAAAATCTGGGGGAAAGAAGAGTTGACTTCTTCCGGTTTCCATGTTAAGTTTCCCCAGGCGACTTGTACACCATAGGCAATGAATAGGGTCAGTAGGCTGAGAGCTAGACCAGCCATTAACGAGAGAAAAATCGGCCGATCTAGACTCAGACCATAGTCAGAAAGGGGTCGCTTTTCTATCCAAACCACTGCCCCTAACAGCAGGGGAACCAAGAGGTATAGGGGCATCAGCAAGGACAGTTTTTGTTGGGGAGTTAAGGGATGGGGAGGATGCCATTGCAGACGGCGAGCCACAGGAATGGCGATCGGTAACCACAGAACTACCCACAAGACAAAAAAAGCAAGACTGTTGAGAATTCCTGAACTGGGTAGACGGTGAAATAACCAGCTAGAGATGAATGCAGAAAACATGGCCCCCGATCCAGACGCAGATGCTCTCAGTGTAGTCTTTCGTCTGGACTTTGGCTAGGGTTAATCCGCTTCAGAGCCATTTTTATCATCCTCATCCACTTGAATCAAGTGAATGTGTTTATAGCCCAATTTAATCTCAAATTCATCCCCTTTCTTTAGACCCATAGATTCCGTATAGGTAGAACCAATCACAATTTGGCCATTTTTATGGACACTAACGCGATAGGTTGGCTCTCGTCCCCGGCCATCCTTAGATTTACCCGGCTCAAGCTCGATCCCTCTAGCTGCTAATACCGCATCATAGAATTCAGCCAAATTGACCCGGATATCGTCTTCATCTTTTTTCGTATAGTAGCCACACTTTTTCGCCCTTTCTCTACGGGAGAGATGGGTGAGTTCCTTGACTTTTTGAAGCAGGGCTTTCCCCGTTAAGGGTGCTTCAGGAAGTTGTAAATCCTTTTGGCTCATTTGAATACCCTAATTTTCGGTGGACTTGAACAACACAGACAACATTTTAGAGCTATAACCACACTACCCTGAAGAAACTTGCTTCAGAGTTGCTGGAGTTCACTCTTAGGTTGGTCTAAGTCAGCTTTTTCCTGACAGACTTAACAATTATATTACACAATCATACTAAATTTTTGTAGTTTTTTTATTTTTTTCAGGGTTTGGGTAAAGAATTCGTTTAGGCTTTCTTGAACCTTTTAGGATTATGCTCCCTGTCCCTGTTGCTTAAATAGGAAAAAAGGGGGGTCAACGATAAGAAGATGGGATAAAACCCAAGTAGGATTAAACGGTCTCAAGCCCCATCGAGATTGATCGATCGCCCAACTCTCTCCCTTGTAAGTGAATCAGAACCAGGAAGCAAAGGTAGAATGATAAAGTCATGCCTTGACATCCTCAGTCAAACCTCTAAAGTCATGGAAGTTGTTTTTCAGATCATTCGGCAAGAGCAAAAGAGCGCCCCAAGGGTTCAACATTACACCTTGGATGTCGATCCGAGCGAGACCATCTTAAGTTGCCTCAACCGCATTAAGTGGGAAGTTGATGGCACTCTGGCCTTCCGCAAAAATTGTCGCAATACCATCTGTGGTAGTTGTGGAATGCGGATTAATGGACGTTCAGCTCTGGCTTGTAAAGAAAATGTGGCCAGTGAACTCGAAGCCACTGCATCAGGGGATTCCCCTCCTACCATTACCATTGCTCCTTTGGGGAATTTCCCAGTGATTAAGGATTTGGTGGTGGATATGCAATCGTTTTGGGATAACCTGGAAAAGGTCGATCCCTATGTGAGTACCGCCTCTAGATCGATTCCAGAACGGGAGTTTTTGCAATCTCCTGAAGTGCGATCGCAACTGGAGAAAACCGGTAACTGTATTCTCTGTGGTGCTTGTTACTCTGAATGTAATGCCGTGGAAGTGAACCCGGATTTTGTTGGCCCCCATGCCTTGGCTAAGGCCTATCGTATGGTAGCCGATAACCGGGATAGTCAAACTTCAGAGCGATTAGACCAATATAATGATGCCACTCGTGGCGTTTGGGCCTGCACCCGATGTCTCTATTGTGATACGGTTTGTCCCATGGAAGTCGATCCTTTAGAGCAAATTAGCAAAATTAAAGGGGAAATTCTCGATCGCCATACCGCCCAATCGAGTCGCCCCATCCGCCATCGTAAAATTCTGGTAGATATGGTTAAAGAGGGCGGTTGGGTGGATGAACGCCAATTTGCCCTCAAGGTTGTAGGTAATGCCTTTCGAGACCTCAAAGGCCTGTTGAGTCTGGCTCCCGTGGGCCTAAGATTGTTAGCACGCAGTAAGTTCCCCTTTACGTTTGAGCCTTCTGAAGGTACAGATGAAGTGCGATCGCTCATTGAAGCGGTTAAAACCTTAGAATCCTCAACAGATTAACCCCTTTTGGAGACGTTTTATGAGTTCTGAAGACATGCCAGAATCTACCCCCGAATCTACTACACCAGAATCACCCCCAGAATCGCCTAAACCAGAGCCTAACCCTTCCGAACCCTCCTTTGGCTGGACAACCTATGCCGAACAACTCAATGGTCGCTTTGCCATGATCGGTATTATTCTCCTCCTAATTCTAGAATTCGTCAGTCAACAAACCTTCTTTGAGTGGATTGGCTGGCAGTAAGGTGAGAATGGGGAGATAGGAAGGATCGCCCATTCCCCATTCCCCATTCCCTATTCCCCATTCCCTATTCCCCATTCCCTATTCCCTATTCCCCATTCCCCATTCCCTATTCCCCATTACTCGATCCTCTCTCCCCGACGGTTGTAGACGAAAATATCCCATTGCCCCTTGGCATTGGCTTCAAAGACGATTCGAGACCCATCGGCATTTAACATGGGATTTTGGACTTGTGTATTCAAATCACCTGTTAAATTCCGTAATTGTCGCAGAGAGCGATCGTAGAGATAGATATCGGTTTCCCCCTGACGATTACCAGCAAACACGATGTAGCGACCATCTACAGAAACATCTGGATGAGAAGCAATCATATCCAAAGAATTAAGACCCGGTAGATCGATGAGGCGGCGATCGACTAAATCATACAGATAAATATCTTGACTGAAGCCGCGATCGGAAGCAAACACCAGATAGCGACCGGCTACATGGGGGTCAGATTCACTATAGGCACTATTGAGACTTTTACCATTAGGATCGTAGGGTTCCGCCAGCACTTGAGGATAACTACACCCCATCAAGTTACCGAGAACCACCAGCATAGAGAACCAAAAAACAGTTGGCCCTTTCTTCTTACCCATTACTCATTACCTATTACCTACGATGTTGCCCTCTCCCTATATCCCTCTCCCCTGGGAGAGGGACTTTTCCCCCTTCTCCCTTCGACTTCGCTCCCTTCGACTTCGCTCCCTTCGACTTCGCTCAGGGCAAGCAGGGCAAGCAGGGCAAGCAGGGCAAGCAGGGCAAGCAGGGCAGCGCCTGGGGGAGAAGGGGGTAGGGGGATGAGGGAAAATTCTGGACAACTCATGGGACACTATACCGGCCCATCGGGAATATCGAGTTCAATATTGGGGCCGCGATCGATCACTTCCACATCCCATTGCCCCCGACGATCCGTTTCAAACACCACATACCGGCCATCTGGGCTAATGCTAGGATTGCGTACCCAACCCGGATAAGCTAAGGTTAGCGCTTCTTGTCGTTTAGTGACGCGATCGTAAAGAATAATTTCTGGTTTGCCGCGAATACTACTCAGGTAGACAATGTAGCGGGCATTGTAGCTAATACTGGGAGATTCGATGATGGCGTTGGGTTGATTGAGCCGAGGAAGTTGGACAAATTGACGTTGGCTCAGATGATAGAGATAGATTTGTTGACGGCGATCGCGGTTAGAGACAAACGCCACATACTGACCGCTACCACTGACGGCCGGTTGTTCATCCCGATAGCGACTATTAATTGCCTGGGGGCCGAGGGGAACCTCTACCTGGTTGCATCCCCCCAGAAGAACAACCCAGACTCCTAAACTGAGCAGGATGACCTGGCTTAACCGAGAGCCACCGGCCATAGTTGATTCACTCCCTAATAATCAAAATTCCCCGGTTGATCGTTGGGGCGATCGCTGCTTAAGTCATCAAGTGGCTCAAAATCCACATAATCTTCCCTGGGCGGTTCGGGTTCCCGGCGATCGCCATACCCAGCATTATCGCTCTCTGGAGGTCGAGGGCGACGGGGGGGTTCAGACGGGGGGCGAGACTCTCGCGACTCTGGAGACCGACCATAGGAGCGATCGTCATCATCCATTGGCCCATAGGGATCTTCATATCCCATTGACCGATAACTCGACGTTTCCCAATCCTCAGAACCTCTACTGGTCGTTGATGCAGGACGGCGCGACGATCTACGTCCAGAACTAGAAGAGGTGGCTGAAGGGCGTGAACTGCTCCGTCGGCGACTCGATGAAGAGCGTCGGGGATAATCCTCCTCATAACGGTCTTCATAGCGATCGCCTTGACCATAGCGGTCTTCCTTCGTACCAATCATCCGCCGGGGACGCGGTTCCTCCTCCGGCTCCAACTGATCCAACCGAGGATCGTAATTATCATACCCATCATAAGTATAAGCCCGGCTCACCGGCCGATCCTCATCCACAATTGGCGTATTTTGCTTCGCCCGCGAGGTCGCCAAACCCCTTAAGCGAATACTTTCCACCGCAAAAAAAATCGCCGATCCCGTCAACAGAAACTGACCAAACGTTAAGATCGGATCGAGTCGCCATCCTTGAAAAAACAGGATACCACCACTGAGAACCGCCACCGCCATGAAAAAAATATCATGATCTCGTGCCAGTTCTGGGCGAACAGACCGGAGAAAATACAACCCAGCGCCGGCCCCAAACAGGACAACGCCCAACATTGCCCCTGGGTTGAGTCCAATATTGACCATGACTTGCCTACTCCACGAAACTGAACTATAGCGCTGTGCGCTGGTAATAGATCGATCAAGATCTCATCAGGATCTCAGATGTACTCCCTAGAAAAATTTTACCGCAAACCCTTGAGACTCAGTGATATAACCAAACCCAAGGATCTGCGGCTTAAAATTGGCTCTGATTCCTTAAGAGCGCTGGATTTTGTCCCGTTGACTAATAAAGATTAAAGCAACGGTTGCCGGAATGACCACAATTGCGCCACCCCAGACCAGGCTCCACAAAAAATTGGCTAAAGAAGGAGTCATAGATCCTCACGCAAGATTACTAAAAGATTTACTTTTCGTCTAATTCTAACAGGAATGAGTTGACATGGAGACAAAAAACTGGAGGTTATTCGGCAATCGGCAGAGGAGCAAGTTGCGGTTGCAGGTCTAAGGCGCGACAGTAACATAGGCTGGCTTCAGTGATTTTGCTCGTATGACTATGAAATTGCCTTCTCATCTCACACTCAAGCGATCGAAATCTTAGAAGCGCTTCGCACGGCAGAAGGGTAATAGGAAAACCATTTTTCACGCTATAATGCCTATTTTCCAGGATTTTTATAGGAATGCACTTTCACCAATCTTAAATATATCAATATCATTTTAAGGTTCCTGAAGTTGATCAAATAATCATTATGACCCTTGCCCGTTCTAGTCCTTTCTATCTTGATGTGATTCCCATGCGTCTGCCGGATGCAGACCCGGAATTACTGGAAAATGACCCCTTAGCGCCGGAAGGTATTCCTTTAATGCTAGTTCCGGGAGAACCCAGTCAGCTTATGGTAAAGTTGGGGAACCCTGGAGAACAACCCTTAGATGTGACCCTGGAAGTTCGGGGGAATTTTCCCCAAGCTTGGTATTCTTGCGAACAAGAACATCCTCAAATTGCTCCGGGAACGACCCAAGATATTGTGCTGGAATTTCAAGCGCCGGATGATTTTTTTGAAGCGTTTCTAGCCCTAAGAGAAAATTCGAGTTTACGGATTAATTATCGGGGGCGGCTTCAGGTGTATGGGGCGGTTCCGGGAACAGCGAGCCAATTGATTGATGTGGCGGATCTTAATTTTTATGTGCGTCCCCAATCTAAGTATTTAGACTTTTTGCCCCAAATCTATCGGGAAGTGGATTTTGTGGGTAGGTTTTTGAAGATTATTGAGGAAACGTTTAATCCGGATGTGCAGACGATGGGCAGTTTATATGCCTATCTCGATCCGTTGACGGCTCCTGAATCGATGATTCCGTTTCTAGCTCATTGGGTGGGTTGGGAATTGCAGTCTTATTTGAGTTTAGATCAACAGAGGTTATTAATTCGCCGCGCCCTAGAGATTTATCGCTGGCGGGGCACTCGCAGAGGGTTGCGATTGTATTTACATTTGGCTACGGGTTTACCTCTAGATGAGGAGGTGGAACGGGAGGAAGATAAACATATTGCTATTTTGGAAACGTTTAGCCAAGGCCTGGTTTTGGGCAATTCGATCTTAGGACAAGATGCCCTGTTGGGGGGCGGGCAACCGTTCCATTTTCGGGTACATTTGCGACCTGAATCTCCGGGGTCGGTGGATGAGGCTTTGGTGCGTCAGGTGATTGAACAGCAAAAACCGGCGTTTTGTACCTATGAGTTACAAATGGGTTAGAACTATGCCAACAGAAATGAGCGTTTGAATCTCCAGGATGAGAGAATCAGAATATGGTACACCTATCATTGAAACCATTAACCTTAGCCGAGTTTCTGGAGTTACCAGAAACTAAGCCAGCGAGGGAATATATAGAGGGTGAAATTATCCAGAAACCCATGCCGAAAGGAAAACATAGCGTGATTCAGGGCGAATTACTGTTTGCTATTAATCGAAGGGTTAAACCCCAGCGTATTGCCCAGGCATTTCCGGAGCTGCGATGTACATTTGGCGATCGCTCCATTGTTCCCGATCTCTGCGTGTTCACTTGGGATCGGATTCCTACGGATGAAGAGGGGCAAATTGCGGATTTATTCGCTCTAGCTCCAGACTGGACGATTGAAATTTTATCCCCCGATCAAAGTTCGACTAAAGTTACGAAAAATATTCTCTATTGTCTCAAGCAGGGGAGCCAAATGGGGTGGTTGATTGACCCCCAAGAGCAAACCCTATTGGTTTACACTCGCAAACAAGAGATAGAAGTCTACGATCGACCAGATGATCGGCTGCCTGTACCGGATTTCGCGGCTGAATTAGAATTAACGATTGGGGATTTATTTGGCTGGTTAAGGAAGACATAAAACCCTGCTCACCTGGGCTTACTTTACTCCGGTAAAGATGGAAAACTTTGTGTTATTTTTAACTCTTGTGACTCAAAAGTTAATTAAATTTTAATTTTTGTCTAAAGATGACAGTTTTATGGTCATACTGTCTGTTACAGATGAGGATTAAATAAGGCTTGTGACGTTATCTGCTGATAGTGGCAATGGAAGGGAGTTTCCCCACCCTGTTCCTCTAGAACGGTTGGTTGTTCAGGATGGTTTGCTGTTAAATGCTTATCGTTGGCAACGGGCCCATGATTACCATCGACAGCGCCAAAATTTATATTATCAAGCGCTCCATCAACCGGGAATTGTCTATGGTTTGGGGGTGCGGGTGATTTCTGCTCCTGATACGATCGCGGCCCAGTATCGCGACGGGCGCTGGGTGGAGGTGCAGCCGGGAATGGCGATCGATCGCATGGGGAATCCGATTATTGTAGATGAGGCGATCGCCTTTCGCATTGCTCTGACTCCCAAGGAAACTCCGGTTACCGTGTATTTGGTTCTCAGTTATGTCGATCCGGAAACCCTACAACGCAGGTCTGAGGTGGAATGGGTAGCGGAAACGTTCCGCATCGATGAGAAAAGTAGCCCTCCATCGGGTTTAGAGGTGGAATTATGCCGGTTGCAGCTCTCTCCGGGAACGGTGCAGTTATCGCCGTCTGGGGGTTCTCTGAGCGGAGTCGAAGGGGATGTGTTTGCACCCCAGGTTAATCAGTTGGATCTGCGCTATCGCTCTCCTGTGGGGGTGCGGCCCCAAGGAGTGGTAAAGGTGGCTTATATGCAGGGGGGAAATGGGGGCGATCGCCTGACCGCTTCTAATTTATCCTGTTTACTACAAGCCTTCTTAGCCCTCGATCCGGGAATGCGAGGCATTGAAGAGGTTGCTGCACTGACCTGGAATACAGAGAACTCGGAAGGGGTAGAGGAGTCCTGGGAAGCGGCGGCTGCTCGTCAGGGGTTGGCTTGGCAACCCTATGATTTAATCTATTTAAGCTACGAGCAAGCGTTGAATACTAATGAGGCTCAAAACGCTAGTTTACGAGCCTATTTAGAATTAGGGGGGGTTATCTTCATTGAGCTATTGGAAAACGAAACCCAAGTAGACGAGTTGAGTTTTGTACAGCAGGAACTCTTAGAGGCGATCGCCGATATTGGCGATACCGCCGAGTTACAAGACGTAAAAACCCAGTTAAACGAAGAATTAGCCGCCTGTGAGCAAGAACTCAAGCGACAAATTGAAGAAATTTGTGCCTCCATCGAACAATTCGCCATAAACTTAGGTATGGCTGGCGATCGCTTGGGGCAGTTATCCCCCTGGCATCCCCTGAAAACTCAACCGTTTTTATTTAGCGCCTTACCGAAAATTAAGCAAAATCCAGTGCGGTTGTTTAATTGGGGAGGAGTGGTTTTGGCGATCGGGGATTTATCCCTAGCTTGGGGACTCGATAGTGGTCTAGAATTACCCAGAGAAAAAATCCGCAACGCCCAAGAACTCGGTATTAATCTCTTACATTTTGCCTGGCGCAGACGGCATTTAAACCAATTGCAACAGTAGGGTCAGAGGGCACAGCAGGAACAGACATCATGAGGAAACCAGAATGAAACGTTGGCATAATAGTTTACTGATCCAGCATGTCGGATATTTTTCTCTCTTGTCCCTAGTCACGGTGGTGGGATTGGCGATCGTCATTTATTATCAATCCGTTGAGCTGCTCAAAAAATCCATTACCAGTCAAATGGAAGTCGTCATCTCCATCAAAGAAAATCAGATTGATAACTGGTTTTCCCAACAGCATAAAACGATCTTGCTCATTGCCCAAACCCCAACTCTAGTTAACTCCTATCAAAACTATCTCAACAATAACAATCAACAATCCTATCAACTGCTTCAGAATTACTTTAACACCATTTTAGAAACCGAAAATACCATTCAATCCTTATCCATCTCCACCAATAGCGGCATTGTCTCGATCTCCACTCAAGGAGAAGAAGAAGGCAACTATCAACCCTTGGGAAATACCGTCACTTATTTTACCAAAGAAAACTTAGACACCGTTCGCCCTACTCTATATACGTCGCCTGTTACACGGGAAACAGCCATGACCTTTGCCACTCCTTTACGCAATGAGCAAGGGGAAAGAATAGGTGTTTTATCGGTTGATTTATCCCTAGAAAAAATCCATGAAATTATGCAAGAAGCCACTGGACTAGGAGAAACCGATGAAGCCTACTTAATCCGTAAACAGGGGCAAGAAAATCGCTTTGTAGACACCCAAAATACAGATCTAGCGAATGAATGGGTACGCAGTCCAGGAATTGATGCGGTAATGTCCGGTCAAGATGGAATTGATTTTTATCAAAATCATCAACAAGTAGAAGTCCTTGGAAGTTACCGATGGCTAGAAGATAAGAACTTAGCAATTTTGGTAGAAATCACTCAAGAAGAAGCTTTTACTGTTTCCGGAATAATTGCCAAAAACTTACTACTTTGGGGGTGTTTTGTTTCAGTTATTTTGTTACTAATTGTTTATTTTTTGTCCCGTAAAGTAACCAAACCTATATTGAAAATTGCCAAAAATGTTAATCAAGTAATTGATGGAAACTTGACCGAAAGCTCTGAAACATTAAAAAAAATCAGTCAAAGAAGAGACGAAATTGGTCAATTAGCCAGAGGGTTTGATGAAATGATTAAAGTCGTTGATTCTCGGCAGCAAAATTTAGCGGAACAAGTGCGTAAACTGAGAATGCAACAGGCTAATTTAAGTCAGGCACAAGAATTGGAAATGGCTTACTTTAAAGCTTTAAAGCGCAAAGCACAATGGATTAGGCATAAAGAATAATTGACTCAGATTGACTTATGGTTTCTCTCAAAAAAATAATTCCTATCTTAACGGTTGCTCCTTTAATGGCAACTTTGACTTTCACTGAATTACTAGCAAGCTTTAATCGAGATAAAACAGTGCATGAACTCTCCATGCATTGGATGCGAGAATCTGTGAATCAAATTAAAAGCCAAGTTCGTATCAATCTCCGTAAACCAGAGATGATTCACAAACTGAGCTTAAATCGTTATCAATCCAATCCATCTGTCTGGAACGATCCGCAAAGTTTAACCCTTCATTTTTATAACCAAATTCGATTATTTTCGTCAATAAACAATATTTATTTTGGTTATTCAAATCGAGATTTTGTGGGTGTTGAAATCAGAGATAATGGACAATTTTCCCAATCCTATGCTGGGAAAGAAACAGATTATCAATTGCTTACTTATACCCTAAGTCGAGAAGGACAACGAGGTGAAATCATTAATCAAAACCCAGTATTTGATACAACAACTCGTCCCTGGTATCAAGCAGCAGAAAAAAACAACGATCTGGTTTGGAGTTCCGTCTATCCAGATTTTACCACTCGCCAGTTAGCAATTACCGCCGCTCAAGCCGTGCGCGATCGCCAAGGGAATTTAGTTGGAGTTGTAGCTGTGGATTATTTTCTCAATAGTATCCATGAATTTCTCCGTGATTTATCCATTAGTAAAGCGGCAAAAGTTTTAATTATTCAACAAAATGGACAATTTATAGCGAGTTCCGATCCCGATCCCTTAACCGTACTCGATCCAGAATCCGAAACTCATCTAATGATGACAGAAAGCCCCGATCCAATAATTCAGGGAATCGCAGAAACTTTAATTCGTGAATTTAGTGATTTTAGTCTAATTTCTGAAGCTCAATCTTTGATTTTTGTAGAAAATAATCAAAGATACTTAGTTTGGGTCGAACCCATTGAAAGCCCGTGGAATTTAAACTGGGTCGTGATTGTTATTCTATCTGAGTCTGATGTCTTTAATTCTGGTCAAAACAAGAGGGTTCAAATCTTCCTGATTGTAACAGCAATTATAGGTAGTCTTTTAGCGGTTTGGAATATGCATCAATTGGTCGTCTCTCCCCTACTTCGATTAAATAAAACTGCAAAAAAATTAAAGAATCAAAAATTTAAGCCTGAAAAAAATATTGACCTAGTTAAACGCAATGATGAAATGGGTCAGTTTAGTCGCGTTTTTGAAGAAATGGCTTTGTTAATTCAAGAACGACAAATCAGACTAGAGCAACGAATTGAAGCGTTAAGTAGTTATCAAGATCGAGCAACCCTATCTTCTTCAGAGGATTCAGAAAATGCACCCGAACTAAAATCAAGCTATTGGGATAAATTAAAACAAAAAGCTCAACGAGTGCGTCAAGATAAATTCTATAAAAAACATGGTTAAAACTCTTTCTATTAGGTATCATCTTCCTATCCTCATTGTTGCTCCTTCTATTTTAGTAATAGGATTGGTTGCAGTCACTTTATTCCAAAACACAAAACGAAATGTCAACATTGTTTCTGTGGAACTTGCCAATACAGTTACAGCTCATGTAGAAAATAATCTTCGGGATTATCTATCGATTCCCCAGACTATCAATCAACTCAATCTTCAAAGCATTACGTTGGGCACGATTAATCCGAGTAACTTACAACAATTAGAGTCTTATTTTTGGAATCAAATTCAAATTTTTGAGGGGGTTACCAGTCTCTACTTTAGTAATCCTGAAGGTGAGTTTCGGGGAGGAACTATTCTTGAATCGGGAGCAGTGGGAATCACTAGAGCGGGAAAAACGACCAATTCTATGTTAATCCGTTATGCCACAACCTCAGAAGGTCAGACAACCCAAATTGTTCAACAAACCCCCAATTATGACCCGCGCAGTCGCCCTTGGTATCAAGCTGCTCTGCAATCCGATCGACCCATTTGGAGTGATATCTATCGAGATTTTGACAGCCAAGAATTAGCGATTACTGCTGCACAAGTGGTTAAAGATTCTCAAGGTGAAGTCGTTGGTGTTTTGGGTGTTGATCTGCTCTTTGGTCAGATTAATGAATTTATGCAAACGTTAACCATTGGTAAAACGGGACAAGCTTTAATTATCGATCGCCAAGGGTTATTAATTGCCAGCTCTAATCCTCAAGTGATTGACGAAGCGGCGGAGAGTTCAGAACGGTTAAATATTGCGGCCAGTGAAAATGAGTTGATTGCGGCGATCGCCCAAGATTTATTGAACCAATTTGAGGGCTTTTCTCAAGTCGAAAGTACCGTCAACTCATCCTTTCGGTGGCAAAGGAAAACATTCTGTTTTCAAGTTAAAAGCTTTCGCGATCGCTTAGGTCTAGATTGGCTGATTGTGGTCATCATCCCTGAAGAAGATTTTATGCAGCAAGTGCAAATACAGGCTCGGATTACGCTGGTTTTAGAAGCCTTGATTTTATTAGCGGCTTTAGGGGTGGGTTTAGGAGTCAGTCGCTGGGTTCTTAAACCAATTTTTCAATTTGGTGAAGCTGCCAATCAAATTAAATCGAAGTCTTTCGATCCCCAAACTTTAGAGAACTTAACTGAACGTGAGGATGAAGTGGGGGAATTAGCCAGAGTGTTTATCGATATGGCGGTAGAAACGGGCGATCGCCAGCAAAGCCTAGAAGAACAACTCAACCTCTTAAATTTCCAGGTGAGCCAGTCGAAAGACAACCCCTACGAACTCACCGCCTTAAAAAAATTGCAGAAGAAAGCCTCCTCTATTCGCGCGGTTTATAACTACCATCCCCATTTACCGCAGCTTCTAGCTCAAGTGCCCTACTATCAACACCTAAGCTCTGAACAGTTAGGTCAGTTAGTCATGGAGGGCAAGATTAAACGCTTTCATGTGGGGGAGTATATTTGTCGGGAAGATGAACCTGGAGATGAGTTTTATATTATCCTTACCGGTTCCGTCCGCATCTTTGTTGAGAAAATCAATAAGCCCTTAGTCACCCTCTCTGGGGGCAAATCCTTTGGAGAACTGGCGCTCATGCTGGGAGGGACGCGCACCGCAACGGCGATCGCCCTAGAAGAAACCACCCTGTTCTCTATCGATCGCCTCAACTTTGGCAAAGTCCTTCACCAATATCCGCAAATGGCCGAACAAATTGCCCAAGATCTCCATCGTCACCAAACCGAACTCCAAGAGCGCAAGCAACTCCTCGCAGAATATGGCCTACTAGAAGAAAGCGAAACCGACCTCTTACAGCAAATTAAATTTCGGATGAAAACCCTCTTTAATCTCTGAATCTCCCTACCTCTCAGCAGCGATCGCCATGAAACCCTATCCCCTCGTCACTTATCACATTAACCCGCGCTCCAACTCCCAGAACACAGCCCGATCTGAATCCGGTTTAGAAGTCGGTAGCCCCCAATTTGCTACCTGGGCACAACACCAGAAAAAATTTAAATTTCAAGTCTATTGGCAACCCTCTCACTATTCCGTCGTCTACGACATAACCTGCCATTTGCGCTCCAATCAATCTTGGTATGCCTGCAAATGTATCGGCGGTATTTTTAAGCAACATCCATTAGGTACAACCGCAGAATTAACCCCAGCCAAACTCATGGAAGCCGTGCAATGGTTATGCCCCGAACCCCAAGTCATCCCTGCCGATCTCTCCCCAGACTCGGAAACTGAA
The DNA here is from genome assembly GCF_030068505.1 of Roseofilum capinflatum BLCC-M114. Taxonomy (NCBI): domain Bacteria; kingdom Bacillati; phylum Cyanobacteriota; class Cyanophyceae; order Desertifilales; family Desertifilaceae; genus Roseofilum; species Roseofilum capinflatum. Next base: position 58,343 of record NZ_JAQOSO010000101.1, on the reverse strand, counting down.
CCCCCCCCTCTGACCCAAAATTGGCAACAGCAACTGCGCCAAACTCGCTACGATCAACTCCTCTTAGAAATTGAAGACTTACAGCACCAGCTCGATCGACTCAGCCAAGACAACCAGCACTTAAAACTCGACCGGCAACACCTCTGGCAGCAACAGACTCAGAGCCTGAAAACGAATCAAGAATTGCAAGCTACCATCGATCAACTCATGGCCGAACAGGAATACTATCAGACGCAACTCAAGAATCTGAACCGAGTGGTCAATGAGCTAGGAAGCAAAATTGAATCAGTCAATCTCAAAACCAATCCTCGCTGGTACTATGCCAACCGCTATTATCAACAATTACGAGAAATTTTAAACCTCGATCCTGATGAGACTATTGACAAATAGCCCATCTAGAGGTATCTTAGAATATAAGATTGCTTTAATTTTAAGTTGCGGGTATAATTTAGTGGTAAAATGTCAGCTTCCCAAGCTGAATATGCGGGTTCGATTCCCGCTACCCGCTTGCTAAACAACTCACCCATTGGCATAGGGGAAAAACCATGTCTAGTGAAATTGAAACCCGTGCCCAATTCTCCCACATTCGCTATGGTCAATGTTGGGAAGATGCCGATATTCTCCTGCAAGGGTTAGCCATTCAACCTGGAGATACCTGTTTATCCATCGCTTCAGCCGGTGACAACACCCTAGCACTCTTAACCCGATCGCCAGAGCGAGTCATTGCCCTAGACCTGAGTTTAGCACAACTAGCCAGTTTAGAATTGCGGGTTGCTGCCTATCAATGTTTGAGCCATCCAGAGCTATTATATCTAATCGGTAGTCAAACCGAAATCCCAGAACCCATTACCCGAAAAACCCTGTATCAGCGCTGTCGTTCCCACCTTTCTAGTCGGGTGCAACAGTTTTGGGATAATCATCCCCAAGAAATTGACCGAGGAATCGGAAATAGTGGCAAATTTGAGCGCTACTTTCAAATTTTTCGCCACTATATTTTACCCTTAGTCCATGGCAAAAACCAGATTCACCAACTCTTACAGGGGGGGACACTCCAGGAGCGACAAACCTTTTACCATCGCGTTTGGAATAGCTGGCGTTGGCGATGGATGTTTCAGATTTTTTTCTCCCGAACGGTGATGGGAAACCTAGGGCGAGACCCCAGTTTTTTTCAATATGTGACGGACAATGTAGCTGAACGTATTTTTGAGCGCACTGAATATGCTTTAACCCAACTAAATCCGGCAGATAATCCCTATTTGCAATGGATTTTAACCGGTCATCATACCACCGCCTTACCCTATGCCCTCCGTCCAGAACATTTTGACACCATTCGCGCTAATCTCCATCGCCTAGAATGGCACTGTTGTTCGGTAGAAACCTTTTTGAATCAGCTCCCCAACCAGACCATTGACCGTTACAATCTCAGTGATATGTTTGAATATATGTCCTTAGACTCTTATCACCAAATCCTAGAAAAATTAATTCAAAAAGGGCGTAAGGGGGGCAGATTAGCCTATTGGAATTTATTGGTTCCCCGCCATTGTTCCCTAGAAGGTTCACATCAAATTCAACCCCTTTCTGATTTAGCCCATCATCTTTATAATCAAGATAAAGCATTTTTCTATAGTGCCTTCCATATAGAAGAGTTATAGCGCTTTCCGCTTCGCGGACATGAACGCGCTAGGGAATAGGGTTGTGGTACATGGCTTTGAGCCTTTAAGACTGTACACCATAACAGCGCGAAGTGCTGTATTGTAGAGTAGTGTCAGGAAAAGTCTCAAAAAGAAAAATATAATAACTGTGATTGAAGAGGGGTATCCGCAAATCGCGAAGCCCTATATTCGTTACCTATGTTCGTTGTTTGTGAACATTCAAGGATATAACACCTCTTGGGGAATTACTTCCGGATCGAGCGTTGTGCTGATCCAAATCACGCGGATTGTTGGATTTCCACCTCGGTTAATCCATTCAATTTTAATTGGGTAAGTTTCTCCCCTTTGCAAAGCAATTTTAGGAACGGGATTTTCTAAATCCTTAGAATCAAACACCAATTCATTATCAATCCATATTTTACCTACATCTTCTGGTTTTTTCACATAAACATAAAATTGATGATCTTCGCTGAACTTGGCTTGCACCTCTCCTTCCCACACCATCTTAAAATCATCGGGTGCAACCCCAGAAATCGGAGAAGGATTATAGGGTTCGATGTCAATTTTGGGAAACGTAAACTCTCCCAGAGCCGAGTTACCCTCGATATCTTGATAGAGGGTTCCTGTTAATCCAGTTCCAGAGAATTCTATGGTTTCTACTGGTTGATCTAGCTTTAGTTGACCCGTTGCTTGTTCAACTTTATCCCATCCTAGGGTTTCATAAACCGGTAGGCCTCCTGTTTGCGGGCCAATCCAAAACCGACGACCATCGGCAAATTCTGTTAGGGCAAATCCCTGAAAATCTTGATGATAAGAGGCTTGATAAACGGAATCGGGATAATCATCTAAGGTGCGCTGGTCTAATAGGGGGCCAATAAATAAGCCATCTTGGGTATAAACGGCGGCTGGTGTATGGTCTTGATCGATGACAATCACCGTATTATCGGGGCCAGAACGCACATGCATGGGATAATAGAGTTTGCCGCTATCTTTTTCTCGATGATCGAAGACTTTACGGGAAATTAAGCCTAAAAGTTCTTGGTTTTCATTCCATTTTATCAGGCGAGTGACACGGTTTTGGCTGCTGGGCCAGCGTCCTCCTAAGCTTTCATGAACGGTGAGATGGGATTGACTGACGAGATAGATATTGCCGTCTGGGTCTCGTTCTAGTTCTCGCCCCCAATAAGCATTATTCACGGATTCAGGAATGGGTGGCCCTGGTTGGATGTTTTGCAGGTTATAAAAGGGAATTTTGGGGTCATCTCCGAGCCACTCGGCTACGGGGACTTTATACCAAGCAAAGGGAGGATCGGAAGCGCCAAAGTTTTGGGTGGGTAAATAATAGTTGAATTGTTCGTCCCAAACGCCTTCACCGGCAAAGTTCCAGCGAAACTCTTGGGGATAGAAGAGGAATTCTTCGGGTTCCATGAGGCCGTTTTGATTGCGATCGCCCCAAGCAAAGCTTCTCGGTGCTTGACTTAAGTCCTGAAACCCTTGCGATCGCACCGCTTCCACCCAAGGCGCGGGAAAACCGTCTTCTCCAGACCCCCTCCACAGGCCACTATTGGGGTCGTGAATGACGGTTGTGGTTAAGGAAACGGGCCATAATTTCCCTTCCTGGCGATCGACTTTCAAAATAGCCGGTCTTTTCGTACCAAATAAATAGAGTTCATCTTGCCAATACACCGGTTGCCAACGGGAGCCGATCGCCCGATTTTCCACAAAGAGTTTATCCCCCGGTTCGGCAAAGGAATAGACCTCTAACACCTCCCAGGTTCCTTCATCTACATTCAGCCGGAGTTTAACTACCTCTGGAGCATGACCGGTTAACCAAATAATGCTGGGGTCTTTAGGGTCAACTGTGGGCACTAAATAATAACTTAATCCCCCAAACCAGGCATTTAAAACCGAGCCGTCCGCGCTGCGAATATGGGAGGTTTGCCGAGGATAAATCCCCGGTTCAGTCGTATAAAATCCACCGTTTTGATCCGCCGTCACATCCGCCAGATCCCCGAATAACTCTTGTTGATACACCCCAAAAGGTCGCCGCTCTGAGCCATACTCTTGCACCTTGCGAAAATTCTGGTCATAGCGCCACACCTGAGACCCTTGGCTGGTTTCATTCAGATAGAGATCCCCGGTGGTATGGTCGAGATCGAGGGCGATAACCCCCTGTAAGCCGGTGATTTGGGTGTCCTGAATGCCCTGGACGGGATCGACAAAGATCACTCGACCTTGGGTATGAACCAGGACAGATCCTTGGCGATCGCCGCTCACTGCTGTAACCGCATTCACCCCCTCTAACCCCTTCACCGTCGATAAAACCATGCTGGGATTCTCCGGATCGAGCCATCGGATTTCCCCTAAATCTGGCAAGACTACAACTAAATTATTACCTTCAATATCAACATCACTAACCTGAATGCCCCCCTCCGTAATTTGCCAGTCCCCTGCCGGTTGTCCCGTATCCGCCGTTACCACTCTAATCCAGTGAGTTTCCGTATCGCCTCCCCCCTCATCTTTAAGCAAATACACCTTACCCCCTCCCGCCGCCAGCCGTTTCAGACGACCGCCTTTGTAATACTGCTCTTTCGTCCAGATTTGCTCTTCACCATCCGGGGAATGCTTCACCACCAGAGGAGGCACTTCCGTCAGCCGTGAACCAAAATAAACCCCGGAATCATCCACCGCCACCGTTCCCACCCCTGCATGATCTCCCGGCCATAAATGATACGACTCTGATGGCGGATTGACCCCAATATGGGTGACATAGCGGGAGGTAAAGCCCGGATGGGTGACTCGTTTCCAAGTATACTCACCCCCAGGCGCGGGGTTCCCTTCTCCATCTAAGCCATCCCAAGTCACCTGATGGGTTCCAGCTTCATAGGGTTCACCCCTTAGCACTTCCCGCACCAAAACCCCTTCAGCATTAAAGATACCTAAAGAAACCCGGCGCTTTTCCGTGAGGGTAAATTCTAGGGTGCGTCCAGAGGGGAGATTAGCCGCTTGAGTGATCGAGGATTGAGTGGTTTGTGAGCTTTGACACCCAGAAATAAAGGTTCCTGTAGTTAAGCCTAAAATGAGTAAGGGGAGATAAACAGAAGAGTGCATGACTTTTTATATCAATTAACAATTTTAAGGATTGAATATTACAGCGCTTCGCGCTGCTATGATGTACATTTTTGAGTCATGGATGTGAGTTGTCATTGCGACCGCAGGGAAGCATTCGCGCTTCGCGCAAGCTTCGCTAACGCTAAGATTCGGGGATTGTGCGATTGCTTCATTCCACTTCGTTCCATTCGCGCTTCGCGCAAGCTTCGCTAACGCAATGACTTAAGGCCGCAGTTGTTTCCACAGTTGACGAATTAAACCAATGGTTAATCCGGGCATTTCTAATTGGGGAGTGAGTCCCACATTCTCTAGAGTCATAAACCGTTTCACATATTCGGGATTTAAACCCGCGAGCCGTTGACCGATTTCGGGGCCAGTAAACTGGGATTTTTTGCCCCACAAAATAGCAGTAGGGGTGGTTAAACGGGGCATATATTTGGCTAAATCAAAGCATAAATCACCCCGAACGAAGGAGAGCGCGGCGTATTCTGCGTTGGGTTGTGTGGCTGATTCTAGATAGGCTTCGATGATTTCTGAGTAGATGCGATCGCTTTGAGCAAATTGGCGAGTTTGCAGAAAAGAGGAAATTCCGGCTTCCGTGGCGATCGCACTGCTATAAACGAATTTATCTAACAGAGGCAGTTTAATCAACTGGGCAAATAAGCTCCCGCTATAATCTTGGCCAAAATCTGATAATCCAGCCGGAGTGGTTAAAATCAGAGATTGGAATAACTGAGGATGGTCGATAGCCACCCGAATCACTAACGCTGCGGTTAAAGAAGAGGCAATCACGGTGCAGGGTTCCTCCTCACAGGTGAATTCTAAAAACTCGCGAATGGTGGTCAGATAATCCTCAATGGTATAGTTGCGCTCTGGATGGTCGGAACGACCCCAACCGATTAAATCGGGAGCGAGGGTATAATATTCGGCCGCAAATGCGGGATACACCTGCGACCACTCATAAGCCGATGACCCTCCCCCAAACCCATGTAAAAACACTAATTTGGGTTGTAGCTTAACCTGAGAATCCCAGAAGGACTCACTGGGGTGGTAGTAGACCATGCGGCCTAAGCTAGTGACCACAGAATTTTGCTCAAAACCGGGAGGGATAATCATGTACGCTTTGCTCTGTTATCGATGATTACGCTCCCATTTTAATCAATTTTCGGCGATCGCCTCATATCATGTCCGTTTGAATAGTTGTCATTGCGACCGCAGGGAAGCATTCGCGCTTTACGTTTCACGCAAGCTTCGCTAACGCGCAAGCTTCGCTAACGCCGAGTTTACCGAGATAAGGGAGATTGCTTCATTCCACTTCGTTCCATTCGCGCTTCGCGCAAGCTTCGCTAACGCAATGACTTACTATAACTGATCCAACGGACTTGATATCAGTAGATCCAATTCAGTGACAACTGGTTGCTGAGAAACTGGGGTTGCTAGAGAACTCCAGTTTCTGGCTGCAATTCTATCAGACGGCAATAAAATCTCCGGGATCGAGTTGACCCGGTGCAACATTGGGGAGAATCGCTAAAATATCCGTGGTTCCTGCTTGGTAAATTAGGGTGGCGTTGGCTAATTCTCCACTGCCAGAAGTGAAGCTTAAACTGTTAAACGATAGTCCTCCAGGTAAACCAATATAATCTTCAGCATCGTTGTAAAAGATTAAATCCGTAGCACCAGGACGGAGAACCAGTATATCGTTTCCTGGGCCTCCAATAACCACATCCGATCCCAGGTCTCCATAGAGGATATCGTTCCCTGCTCCACCATCGAGGTAATCTTCGTTTTGGCCACCGTAGAGGATATCATCCCCATTATCGCCAAAGACCTGATCGTTTTGGCGATCGCCGAACACAAAATCATTCCCCTCTCCCCCAGTCACAAAATCAAAACCTTGACCCCCGCGCACAGAATCATTACCGAAATCTCCTGCAACCTGGTCATTTCCCAGGTTCCCATTAACATAATCATTACCACTATTCCCCGTGGCGATATCATCTCCTCCGAGGGCTAAAATGGTATCATTACCAGCCGTTCCCGCAATTTGGTCATTGAAATCAGAACCCAAGGTAAACGGTGTAGAGGGGGGAGTCGGGGGAGTCGGGGGAGTTGGGGGAGTTGGGGGAGTTGGGGGAGTTGGCGAACCACTGATGGGAGGTTCTCCTGTGGGATCGGGTTCATCTCCAAACCATAATGCCCCATATCCCCCATACAAACCTACCCCTAAAGCATCCCAAGAATTGTCTTGCCAAGTCCCCTGATTGAGAATTACAGCATTATGTAAAGGGCTATTAATCCAACTATTAAACGCATCTTGGGCGGTTGCAACATAGCCTCCTGAACCGCCAAAAACATTCTCATAGCCATTTCCTGGATAACCAGTGTTGAAACGTTGGGGAGCTTCCCACATATTGGGATAAGTATTGGGATTATTGGCATCATAGGGGGCATCACTCCACCCATGAGTAAGTGTGCCAATATTTTCTTGCAAATCAACAACGTGACGGTTCGCCACTAACGTGAGTGCCCTGGATAGGGGAATAGCCGGTAAGCCATTTTGGGCACGGTATTGATTAATCAAATTGTATAGTTGTTGCTCTTCTGCTTCTAAACCATCACTAGGTAGAGGATTATAGATATTCACAGCCATAAGTGACCTCCTGAGATTGTGATAAGGGCCTCTATAGGGATCTCAGAAAAATCAGGGCGGTTTTATGCAAAATCGCCTAAATTGTCATAAATCTTAAAATTTTATCCCTGCTTGCCCTAAGCCAAGCTATCTCAAAAATCCCATGGCTTGAATAAGTCTGATACTGCCATAGCAAACCCTGCCACTACATCCTCTCCATCAAGTGTATCTCCCACACGCAATAGGCGATCGGGTTCAGGGGAGTGATAAACCAAGACATACCGTTCATCAGGATGAATGATCCACAATAGGCGCGTTTCATTCTGAAAATACTCTACGATCTTGGTGTGCATTTCCTCGACTGTATTTCCGGGAGACAAAATTTCTACTACTAAATCCGGCGATCCGGCGAAAAATCCACGGGTTGGACGGCTTAATCCCTTTAATCGGTCACGACTGATAAAGGCAATATCGGGCGATCGCCGATTACCATTTTTCAAGGTAAACGCTGTACTCGAATCGCACACTACCCCTAATTGATTTTGGCGCACAAAAGCCATCAATTCTGCCACCAAAAGACAGGCCAGATAGCCATGCTCCATACCCGCATTTCCCATTTCGACTAATTCCCCATCCACTAACTCATAACGATGCCCATCAGAGGATAGAGCCATAAATTCATCATCTGTCCAGACTTTAGTAACATTAGTAATTGTCATACTCAGTCCTATTGCCTCACTACAGAGCATCTAAAAGTGCCTGACGCATCACCCCGACAGGAACCGGTTCATCGAGCCACAGTTGCAGAGCGGCTGCTCCTTGCTGGACTAACATTTCTGTGCCATCAATGGTCAGAAAATCGAGCGATCGCCCTAACTCCAAAAATCGAGTCGGACGGGGATTATAAATCAAATCATAGAGTATGGCTCCCTTGGGCAATCGAGCCAACAGATCCCGCTCTACCGGAGTCTGATGAACATTGGGAGACATGCCTATGGGAGTCGTATTCACCAACAAGGTTGTCTCAGAGAGCAGATCCGGTAACTCATGCCATTGATGAATCATTAAAGGACTTGACCAACTCTTTTGAAAGGCTTGCAAGCGTTCCAAATTGCGCCCCACCACATGCACCTGCTTAACCCCTAGCTCCAAACACCCGGCAACCACGGCTCGGGCCGATCCCCCATTCCCTAAAATCACTACTTGTGATTCTGACCACCTCTGGCGCTCTTCTTTCAAAGGTGCAATAAATCCCAACACATCCGTATTGGTTCCTTCCCATCCCCGCTCCGTGCGCCAAACCGTATTCACTGCGCCTACAGCTTGAGCGACAGGAGAAACCTGGGATAAATAGGGCACGATCGCCTGTTTATGGGGAATCGTCACATTAAACCCAACCACGCCAACCGCCTTAAACCCTTCTAGAACAACGTCCAATTGTTCTTGGGTGACAGGGAAGGGCACATAAACATAATCAGCGCCAAGATGGGAAAGGGCAGCATTTTGCATCACAGGCGATCGCGAATGCTTAATCGGATTGCCAATAATGCCCAGTAAACGGGTGGTTCCTTGAATCTCGTGCATCGGTTTAATCTCTCGCCAAAAGAAGGCCTTGTACAATCAGGGTATCATTGAGATTGATTGCATAGCTAAATCCGTTCAGATCAGGTTGTACAATATGATCGCCAATGAGAGCCACTCCCTGAGTCCTTCTTCCAAATACGCTACTGGCCTCGATTTGGCCAGGGCAATGAAAGCCAAAACCCGGAACTATCGCACTCTAATTTCTACGGTGTTTTTCTGGACTTCTGCCCATCCCCTGCTGACGATTAAGGTGTGCCAGGTGATTGCTGATGCGGAAGATACGCCGATGGTCGGTCGTGAAGAAGCATGGATTTCTCAGTTAGTACAACGGGAATTAATCGAGAATTGGGAAAACCATGAAGAATTAAAGCATTTACGCAACATTCGCGATCGCCTCTTACAACCGCAACCGGCAACCTTGAACTTGCTTAGACTCTATAAACGAGTGTTGGCAGACGAAGGAATACCGGCCAATGAAAGTCCAGAACAGCGCGAATTACGGACGATGGGGTTAGTGATGCGCGAAGAAGGGCGGTTATCGATTCATAACCGGATCTATGCTGCTATTTTTAATGCCCAATGGGTCGCCCAGGCGATGGAAACCATTGAAACGGAGTTAGAAGTTGATGAAAGCGAATTCTTGAAAACCTTTACCCAACTTGAGCGTAAATTACTGGTTTCTCAAGTAGACTTTCTCTCCGAGGGCCAAACCCCTGAAGAAGGCCATCAATCAGCTCAAGCCCTGTATGAAGTGCTGCGAGATGTGACTTCTACGGTGGGCCAGTTGCTCCGAGCCGAGCGCACAACGATCTTTTTGCTCAATGATGAGAAAACAGAATTATGGTCTTTAGTGGCTCAAAATGAACAGGGTGAATTTCTGGATATTCACGTGCGGGTGGGGGAAGGGATAGCCGGAGGAGTGGCCAAAATGAAGCGGGTGATTAATATTCCTAACAATGTCTATGAAGACCCGCGATGTAAGTTAGTGAAAGAATACGATCAAAAGTATAATTATCGCACTCGCAATATTTTAGCCTTTCCTATTTTAGATGAGCAAAAGAATGTGGTGGCCGTAATTCAATTGCTCAATAAAATTCAGCCAAAATTGCCCAATAGTCCATCCCGTTCAGCACAAGGATTTACCCGCAAAGATTTAGAGCGCCTGGTGAAGTGCGTGCTTCCCATTCGTCAAATTCTGCAAGCGTGTCAATCGTCGTACAAAGCAACGAAAAAATTACGGGCAACGGCGGCACTTACGGAAGCGACGCGATCGCTCGACCAGGTGAATCTGGATACCCAAACGGTGTTACATCGGGTGATGAATACAGCCAAAAAACTGATGAATGCTGACCGCTCCACCCTATGGTTGCACGACTCCCAAGCGGGGGATTTATGGACAGAGTTACCCGGAAAAGGCAGAATTCGCTGTCCTATTGGTGTGGGATTTGTTGGTGAAGTTGCCCAAACCAAACACACCCTCAATATTCCCTTTGACCTCTACAACGACCCCAATGCGGAAAATGCCAAACGCACCGATGCCCAAACTCGCTATCGGACTTGTAGCTTACTCTGTATGCCCATTGAAAGTCCAGAAGGAGAATTACTCGGTGTAACCCAATTAGTCAATAAGCGCAAACCCGGTAATCATCCCGAATATAACAAAGACGACTGGCCGGCAGTTCCCGATTATTTAAAAGCCAGTTTCGACCGCAACGATCAGCAAACCATGCAGTTATTTAATGAACGGGTAGCCGTGTTGCTCCAGTTCATTAGAAGCCATGAAAGTTTGAAAAAACAAGCTAAAATAAATCCCCTTGAGGTCACCCATCAAAGCTTAGTCCTGTTGAGCCAGATGGAGCTAGATCGAGCCTCGAACCAGGAAGCCGCTTATCATTCTTTAGCCCATTTTCTCCAACCCTTGCATACCTCTATAGAACGGGCGATCGGAGTCGCTAAATCAACTTTATTTATTCTCGATTCTAGTCGCAATCAATTTTGGTCTGTGGTCTTAGATGCTCAGAAAATGCCGAAATTGATTACTATTTCGACTGAGCAGGGGTTAGCGAAGACTATTGTCAGCACCCAAGATTTCAAGGGAACCAATAAACTGGGAAACTTATCCGATCCCCTCGTCATTCAAGGCGCGGGAAAACTTGCCAACTATAGCCAATTATTTCTTTTCCCCTTGATCAGCGATCAGAAAGAATTAGTCGCCGTTGTGCGTTTATTTAATAAACAAACTGAGGGTCGTCTCGATCCCAAAGGCTTTAACCGCACCGATGCCGATCGCCTGCGGGAGTATACCCAATTCATTACTCCCATTCTCCAAGGCTTCCAATCTTTCTACACCGACATTCCCAACTTGAAAAAATCAGGTCTGAGCGTCGATCCGTTAACTCAGGCCATTAATCTGATCAGAAACAGCAGTAGTTCCGCAGAAGAAATCATTCGTAATGTGATGCAAGCGGCTAAAACCTTAACGGATGCAGACCGCTCTACCCTGTGGCTTATCGATCAAGCCAATAAACAATTATGGACAAAACTGCCTCAAAGTAATGGCTCCTTAATTGATATTCGCATTCCTATGGGAGAAGGGTTTGCGGGGCGGGTTGCCATGAATGGACAACCCTTAAATATTCCCTTTGATCTATACGATTATCCCGGATCGGAAATTGCCCAACAAACGGATAAAAAAACGGGCTATCGCACCTCTAGTTTGCTCTGTATTCCCGTATTATCTAAGGATGGACAAACCTTGGGAGTAACCCAGTTAGTCAATAAGCGCAAACCCGGACAGTTTCCAGCCTACGATCCCAGCACTTGGCCCCAAGCACCAGAGCAATTTAAGACCAGTTTTAGTGTCAAAGATCAAGAGGATGTGGAAGTGTTAAATGCCCAAGTGGGGGAAGTGTTACCGGGAATTTTGGAAGACAGTTAAAGGTAGCGCGACCCACTGGTAATGGGTAAACCGTTGTTTTCCTATTACTGTCTACTGATTACTGTCTACTGAGAAGCTAACCACTTAGCATCTGGCTCGAAAATCCATAGGGTATATTGGGGAGGATTGGGGAGGATCAAGAGTTTATCCCCCTTCTGGGCTAGACGCAAAGCTATTTCAGAGGCTTGATGAATATCGGAAAAACTCTTAAATAGACTGTAATATTGGTTCTCAAATTGGAGCGCTTCTAGGGAATCATTTAAGTCAGGAACTTGAATATATCCCAGTTGATAGGCATCGGAAGCATTGAGAATTTTATAGGGAGGTTCAGGAGGGTTGGCAGAGGTTGGAGCTTTCTGAGATTTCTTGGCGGAACGGGACACGGGTGACCCTTGAGCTTCTTTGACCCAAACTGCGCTCCCTTTGGGAGTTGAGGTCATAATGACTTCATCTCCCCGTTTACTGAGGCGTTCGGCGATGGTTTCGGCGCGTTGGCTGTCTGGAATGACCTGAAATAAACTATAGTAGATTTCGTTGACGCGGATGGCAGCAATGGGATGATCGAGATCGGGGACGTTAATCCGACAGGGTTTATATTGGCTGCGATCGCTGAGAATTCGGTAAGAGGTGGCTGGGGAGTTGGATACCATTTTAATAGACAGGGAATAGAGTCACGGCTTTACTTATTGTAAGAGTCCTTGGTTGCTAATGTCTTAAGGAATATTACAGATTTTGATGAACAATCAACCGATTCCCATCGGGATCGTAGCCATAGATTTCCTGGCCATGGGAAGCCTTTTGAATCTTTCCAGGGGGAGGATAACCGATTTTGCTCAGGAGAGCGATCGCCTCGTGAATATCCTCGACTTCTAAACATAAGCTCATTGCTCCTGGAGTAGATGAGCGAAATTCCTGGCGATCGCGCGGTTGAAATAACCCCAAGCGCAGTCCCCCAACCACAAACTCCGCATACACCCCTGGAATTTCTCCCTCTGCTTGAGTTCCCAGCAAACGAGAGTAAAACTCTTGTAACTCTCCTAAATTTTCCGTGGCTAATGTCACCCAGAGTTCGGAAACCATCTTGCCTCACTAATCTAACCAGTTTTGCAGATCCCGACTATGCTGGCGAATATAGTCATCTAATACCCGGTTATAATCGTCTCTTCTTGCTTGTGAAAAGCCCGATTCGTGGTATGCTCCTGGCTCAGAGGGGGTTGACCTGGCCCATCCATAATCCTCATGGTGTACCGATGCCATCACTGGAGTTTGTTTCAACCTCAGTTGCTCATAAGCTCCATTCAATTGTTTAATTTTTTCTTGAGCTTTGTGATAGAGGCGGGGATTATGAACAAAACGGTCTGGATGCCAGACCATGACTAAATCCTTGTAGCTTTGGTGAATTTCCTCAAAACTAGCGTTAGGGGCCACTTCTAAAATCTGATAACAGTGATGTAAGTGACGCATAACGACAACTCCTGTCGAGAGATAAACAACAGTGTGCAACAAATTCCGTCAATTCAGGGACTTTGCACACATCAGTTAAAAAAACATTGCGTTTCCAGGTTTTATTTAAATAAACTTCACACAAGTATTAGTAACTCTGATTACCGAATGTAAGAGTTGCGTTACAAACTCAAAGGCTAAAAAAAGTTGAATCTCTACGGGCAATGTGAAATTCTCTGCCAGAATAGACAGTTGGCGATCGCCCTTAATCAATATAAAACGAAGGATCTGGAGCAACCATGAAGTTAGCATCTCGTGTGGCACAAGTAACCCCGTCATTAACCCTAGCCATCAGCGCTAAAGCCAAGAAAATGAAGGCTTCGGGGTTAGATGTGTGCAGCTTTAGTGCGGGAGAACCGGACTTTGATACCCCCGATCATATTAAAGCGGCTGCACAAAAAGCTCTGAATGAGGGAAAAACCAAATATGGCCCAGCGTCAGGAGAACCGAAACTGAAAGAGGCGATCGCCGAAAAGTTACAGAAAGATAACACGCTCAACTACAAACCGGAAAATATCATTATCACCAATGGCGGTAAACATTCCCTCTATAATCTGATGATGGCCTTGATTGAACCGGGAGATGAGGTGATTATTCCGGTTCCCTATTGGGTGAGTTATCCGGAAATGGTGGCTTTAGCGGGAGGAAAATCGGTTTTAGTGACTACCGATGCAGCAACGGGCTACAAAATCACCCCAGAACAACTGCAAAACGCCATTACCCCCAATACCAAACTCTTTGTTCTCAACTCCCCCTCGAACCCCACGGGAATGGTCTACAGTCCAGAGGAAATCAAGGCTTTAGCGGAAGTGGTGGTTAAAAATAACCTGTGGGTGGTCTCTGACGAGATTTATGAAAAAATTCTCTATGATGGAGCCGTTCATCTGAGTATTGGTGCAGCGAGTCCAGAAGCCTTTGAACGCAGCATTATTAGTAATGGGTTTGCCAAAGCCTATTCCATGACTGGTTGGCGGGTGGGCTATCTAGCTGCCCCCGTAGAGCTGATTAAGGCGTGCAATACCATTCAAGGTCATAGTACCTCGAATGTTTGTACTTTTGCCCAATATGGGGCGATCGCCGCTTTAGAATCTTCCCAAGACTGTGTAGAAAAAATGCGCCTTGCTTTCGATGAACGGCGCAAAGTCATTATCGAGCGCATTCAAGCCATCCCCAAATTATCAGTTACCGAACCGAAAGGCGCGTTTTATGTCTACGTCAACATTGGTGAAGCGGGTCTCAAATCCACCGATTTTTGCAATCAGTTCCTCGATAACTACAATGTAGCCACCATTCCCGGTGTTGCCTTTGGTGCAGACGATCATATTCGCCTCTCCTATGCCACCGATATGACTTCCATCGAAAAAGGCATGGAGCGGTTAAGTAAATTTGTACAAACTCTGTAATAGTGGCCTATTGTTAGGCTTGCCAAGCTAGTAGGTGGGGCAATTTCCACCCTACTAGCTTAATTTTTCAAAATCATATTCAAGGAACAATCTGAATGGAAAAAATCCCCAAAATTGTTGTCAATCACTTTAATACATTAGCCGATCGCTACGATCAAAAAAGCCTCAATCGACAAGTGTATTTACAATCAATTGACAATTTAATCTTGGGACATTTACAGACAATTAACAACAACCCATTAAAAATTCTCGATGTTGGTTGCGGGACAGGTCAGAGAACAGAAAAATACAAATTAAGCTTAAAGGAATCGGTTGTTTACGGATGTGACATCTCTCCCCAAATGGTCAGCCTTGCTCAAAGCCGCAATCTAGACAAAGTTATAGTGTCTGATATGTCTGACCTGCCCTTCGATAATGAATCGTTTGATGTCATCCTGTGTCTTTTTAACTCTTTTGGTTATCTTGCCGATCAAACACAAAGATTACAAGCACTAACCCAGTTTAGAAAAAAATTGAAACATAACGGACTTTTGTTTATTGATGTCATGAACCAGTGGCATATGGGGGAAGGATTGAATTACAAGAAGTCATTTTTTTCGATTTTACGGACATATATCACTTCAGTTTTGTCTTCCTCTATGAGCAGGGGAGATCTTTATTTTTCTTTATCCCTTAATAACCAAGAGGTGGCAGGATGGGTTCATGGCTTCTCAGATGCAGAAATGCGGTTTTTGCTGACCCAATCGGGCTTCTCTGTTAAAGATAAAGCCTATGTCGGATATGATAGTGGTGAAATCAAAAAACATTTTTGGCAGGGACAACTCTTTTATCGCTGTGAAAAAGTCTCGAAATAGAAGATCAAGTTTCAAGTCAAGTGGTAGGGCTGGTAATGTTCACCCTACTCTATTGGCGATCGCCCTCAAGATTTTTTCTCCAAGAGTGACACAAGAGGAGTAAGGGTTTCACCCCCCCCCTTTTTTTCCGAAAGTGACAGAAGAGGAATAGAAAGGAGTGCGAGCATCTTGCTCGCTAGAGAAAAGCAGCGAGCAAGATGCTCGCACTGCGGACACGCTACGCACTCCCTAGAGTGTATTGATAATCTGTAGGGGCTTTCCGGCCGTTTCGCTATGCGCTCCGCGCAGGCTACGCCAACGCGATATGAAACGCCCCTACATACCAAATTGTAGTTCCATTAAACCCCTACAGGATTAGCACGGGAGAGGGATTAGGGAGAGGGCGTTTCCTGTTGCACAACTCATAAGGTAGCACGACGTTGATTGGTTGTTAGGGGAATAGCCAGAGTTGTTGTAGAAAACTGAGAAACCAGATCATGTTGGAAGATAATCACAGGACGAATCCCTGCTTGTTCAGACCCTTGACATTACTGGGTAGAAACTTGCAAGGCACGAGTACCCATTTTTTGCGCTTCAAGAGCTTGAGTAAAGGAATCTACCGCTTCTTGATAGTGGTGAAATTCAACTAAAATGTTGCCTTTGAGTTTCAAGGCTTCTGCATGATTGGGTTGAATCGACAAAATATGATCGTAGGTTTCTAGGGCTTGTTCTGGGCGATTGAGGTGATCTAAAAGATGGGCAATTCTTAACCATAAATCGATCATTTTTGGTTGAATACCTAAAGCTTGTTCATAGGATGCGATCGCCTCCTCATATCGATTTAAGCCTTCCAGGGTAACCCCACGATTGCGCCATAACCCTTCCGTCTCTTTGCCCAAAGACACCGCAATGTCATAACAGGCGAGGGCTTCCTGATGGCGACTCAATTTTGCTAAGGCTAACCCTTGCTTATACCAAGAGTCGCTATGCTGAGAATTGAGATTGACCGATTTATCATAGGAAAGGATAGCTTTTTCATACTCTCCGATCCATCCCAATAAATTGCCACGATGATACCAGGCTTCCCAACTTTGGGGGCGTAAAATCAAGGCGCGATCGTAGGAGTCGATCGCCTCTGCATAACGCCCTAACTTGGCTAAAATGCTGCCTTGATTATACCAAGCCTCATAACGTCCCGGATGAATGGACAGGGCGCGATCGTAGGCGGTTAGAGCGCGAATATAGTGTTCTAATTTACTGAGAGTATTCCCTAAATTATACCAAGCCTCATCTCGATTTTCATCAAGATCAATCGCTTTTTGATAGGCTTCCATGGCTTGATAATAGTTTTGTTGTTTGACATAGAGTTTGCCAATCTCTAACCAAGTTTCATAGGAATCTGGGAGCCATTCAAGAGCCTTATGATAAGCCGCGATCGCATCCTCATAACGATGAACTGCCGTTAATTGCTGGGCTTGCTGTAAATAATCCTCCATTGTCAGCTCTTCCGGGTTCACCGCAGGTGCAGACTGGGGTGAATCTGGAACCACCCTGCGGTTGAGCTGAGAAGGGAAAAATTCAGGGACTTCAGACGACAAATTGACGGGCAAAGCTTCCAACATTTGGGACGGGCGAGTTTGGGAAATGTCCTGAAATAAACTCTCTTTTTCCGCTTTGGCTTCCGCTAACATTTCCTGAAACTGGCGCATCATTTGCCGCTTAATTTTATCGAGTTCTTCTAGGGAAATCTGAGACTGTTGGGACTGCTCGTGAACTGTGGTGAACTCATCACGAATATGTTGTTTATATAAATTGAGATGGCGGTATAACTCGCCCATCCAATCATCGGCTTTTAAGTGATAATCTTTTAAATCTCGATCTAAATCGCTAAATCCTTCCAATTGAGAATGGATCAGTTTGACTAAATCTTGAACAACCCAACCTCGGATGAACCAAAACAAAGTCACCGCCATTACCGGCATACTGATGATTAAGACCATCAATAAGTTTAAGACGGTAATGGTTCCTTCAATTTTCGGCAGGCGATCGTCCCCTCCGACTAAGGCTAAATTTTCTTGGGCAATGGAGGTATCAACGACCTGGGAAATTAAGGTTTTCAGGTGCTGGATGTCTTGCTGAGAGAGGGACGTGCGATCGAAGGGTTCATCGATAGATTCTGTTACCGGAGGAACGACTTCCGGAGGACTAATAGAAGCGAGGGCAACGGGCATTACCTGTTGCACAATAGAATCAATAAATTTAGGGTCTAAATCCGGTTTTTCAGGTGTGCCTGTATCTCCTATCGGTTCAATTGGAGCTTGGCTTAGATCGGACGAAGACCGAAATTCTGGTGCGATCAAGGCCGCTAATGTAACAAGGGCAACGGTTGACATCCGCATAGCATCCACTCCCATTCATCTCCATGCGCTATTCCTTGATACGGAGTTTTGGATGGAGATCAGGATATGATCTGATGGGAAATAGAGAATAGGGAATAGGAAAAACCATAATTTAGGAGATCGGTTTATGCATCAAGCAGAGCGCATCGGAGGATTGTTATCAGAATCTGCGTTTGAGGTTTTAGCTAAAGCGAAAGCCTTAGAAGCGCAAGGTCGGGATATTATTCATTTAGAAATTGGTCAACCGGATTTTCCGACACCTGCTCATATTTGCCAAGCGGCAACTGAGGCGATCGCCCAGGGATATACCGGCTATAGTTTAACGTTAGGGTTGCCAGAACTGCGGGAGGCGATCGCCGCTCATATGAGCGAAACGCGCAAGATCGAGGTGGGGAGCGATCGCATTATCATCACTCCAGGAGCCAAACCCTTACTCTTTTTCGGGATTTTAGCGGTGGTTAATCCTGGGGATGAAGTCATCTATCCCGATCCGGGTTTTCCCACCTATCGCTCCGTGATCCAGTTCGCCCAAGGTTGTCCCATTCCCTTACCCTTAGTGGAAGAGCGGGAATTTAGCTTTCGCGTGGAAGACTTAGAGGGGCTGATTTCCGACAAAACCAAGGTATTGATCCTCAATTCCCCCCATAATCCTACCGGAGGATTTTTACCTTTAGCAGATTTAGAGGCGATCGCCCATTTAGCCCTTAAACATAACTTTTATATCCTCGCTGACGAAATCTATTCTCGCCTCTTATACGATCATCCTCACCACAGTCTCCTCAGTTTACCGGGAATGGCAGATCGAACCCTATTAGTCGATGGCTTTTCTAAAACCTACTCTATGACGGGATGGCGTTTAGGTTATGGCGTAATTCCCCAACATTTAATCAGCGCCTTAGAATTACTCATGCTCAATTCTAATTCCTGTACCTGTACCTTTATCCAAAAAGCCGGTATTGCAGCCTTGCAAGGTTCCCAAGATTCAGTACAAGAAATGGTCAAATCTTTCCAAAATCGGCGCGATATTCTCGTGGCTGGACTCAATGACATTCCTGGTATCCACTGTCTCACCCCACCAGGCGCATTTTATGTGTTTCCCAATATCAAAGAATTGCCCTTAAACAGTCAAGGTTTAGCAGATTATCTCCTTCATCAAGCTGGGGTTGCCCTCTTACCCGGAACTGCTTTTGGAGAACAGGGAGAAGGCTATTTACGTCTTTCCTATGCCACCTCTTTAGATAAGCTCCAACTTGCCCTAGAGCGTATTCGAGAAGCAGTTGTCACCCTTGAGAGCGCTCCACGCTGGTAATGAGTAATGGGTAAGGAGTAATGGGTAATGGGTAATGAGTAAGAAAGTTGGTAATCAATTACCCTTCTGCCGCGCGAAGCGCTATAAATCGGTTAACTAGAATGTTCGGGGGATTCGGGTAAGAGCCAATTGAGGAGGACACCAAAAATACCGGCTAAACCAATTCCTTCTAGGGCAAATTCTCCGGCTTTGAGGCTCAGTCCGCCGACTCCAAACACTAGGATAATGGCTACAATAATTAAATTGCGAGGCTTGATTAAATCCTCTCCGGAGCGTACTAAGCTATTCATCCCCACAACGATAATTGTACCGAACAAAATCACCAGAATTCCGCCCATGGCGGGTACGGGAATGGAGCGCAAAAAGGCTCCTAGTTTACCCACAAAAGCCAGTAAAATTGCCAAAATTGCGGCCCAAGTCATGATGCCGGCATTAAAGATTTTAATCAGGGCAACGGCTCCGGTAACTTCGGAGTAGGTGGTATTGGGGGGGCCGCCGAAACAGGCCGCTAGACTGGTGGCTAAACCATCTCCGAGGAGGGTGCGATGGATACCGGGGTCTCGCAAGTAGTCTTTTTGAGCGACTGCGCTAATGGTAAGGATATCGCCAAAATGCTCAATGGCAGGGGCGATCGCCACAGGAACAATAAAGAGAATGGAGGGTAAATGGAACTTGGGTAAGGTACATTGGGGCAGTGCAAACCAGGGAGCTTGGGCGATCGCCGTTAAATCGACCATGCCGAACGGAAAAGCCACCAGATAACCGACGAGTAAACCCACTAAAATGGGCACTAATTTCAACCATCCCCGACTGAATAAGACGGTTAATAATGTAGCGAGTAAGGCACTACCAGAAACCGCTAGAGCAGCTCCTTCGCTGTATCCTTCCCCTGCATTCGATGCCATACCAATGGCGATGGGGGCAAGGGATAGACCAATCACCATAATCACCGGCCCCGTCACCACGGGAGGTAACAGCCGCAGCAAAAAACCGGAACCGCGCCATACAATTAATATACTTAAGAGTAAATAGACGATACCCGCAGCCATTAATCCCGATAAGGTTTCAGCTAAACCATATTTTTCTACCCCCAGTTGAATGGGGGCAATAAAGGCAAAGGAAGAGGCGAGAAAAACCGGTACTTTGCCCCCCGTTACCCATTGAAAAACCAGGGTTCCTAAACCGGCGGTCAATAGGGCAACATTAGGATTTAATCCGGTTAAAATGGGGACTAAAACTAAGGCTCCAAAGGCAATACAGAGGATTTGAGCGCCGAGGGGAAAATAGCGCCAACTGAATTGATAGGCGGTGCGATCGATCTGTGTTTTTTGAACTTCCGGGTTAGGATTAGGGGGTTCAGTCATCCGTGTTTCCTCCTGAAGACTCGCTGCTGTTTCCTTCGGGTTCTAATTCTGGCTCTGATTGTAACGGTTGTTCCTGGGTTTGGCTCTCCTGTTGTTGAGCGGCTAAACCACTTAATCGGGCTTGGGCTTTACTCCAATAGGAAATGGTTTCTAGATGTTCCGGTTCTAATTGCAATGCTCGCTCACAACAGATAATGGTTTCTTCATAGCGTTCTAGTGCATATAAAGAACGTGCTTTCTGTTGCCAAGCATCAGCCAAGGCCTCCTGGCGAGCAATGACCTCATCCCAAGCGGCGATCGCCTCTTCATAGCGTTGCAAACCGGTTAAGATTCGCGCTTGTCCGACCCACCCTTGAAAGGCTTCTGGGCGAATTTCTGTGGCCTTCTGAAAACTTTGTAGGGCTTCCTCGAACCGGTCAAACCCACTTAAGACTGTGCCTCGATTCAGCCAAGGATCGAAAGCATTGGGCTGTAGCTTGAGGGCTTGTTCGTAACTCTCCAACGCTTCCTGATAGCGGCCTAAATTTCTCAGGGCTACCCCCCGATTACTCCAGGCCATATCATAATCTGACTTAATTGCCAAAGCCTGATCGTAACTGCCTAATGCCTCTTCATATCGTTTGAGTTGATTGAGGGCTACGCCGCGATTCGTCCAAACTTGATAAAAATCGGGCTTGACTGCCAAGGCTCGATCCCAAAGGGACAAGGCCTGATTGTACTGTTTCTTTTCATACAAAGCATTGCCTTGATAAAATAGATCCTGCGCTTCAGCCGTCATCGGTTGTACGGTTTCGGGGGTAAAGGTTTTTTGCAACAGCGATCGCCCCACTTGAGTTGATTTTTGGCCAATCACCCCCAGTTCAAGTTCCCCCAACTTCAACATCCGGGAAGCCAATTGGTGATTGGGAACTGGATTTTCCAAGAGGCGATCGCCAAACTCAGTCAACCAATTCAGCCATCCGTCTTGCGTGGTGCGATCGGACAACTTACTCAAATACTGCTGCACCTGCGGCTCTTGCCATCCCTGATGAACGCCTTCCAACAGTTGCATAAACACAAATTCATATCCCGCATGATCGAGGGGGGGTTGCGGCTCCTTCTCTTTGACGGCCTCTGACTCTCCTCGATCGCCAAATAACTTGCTCCATAACCCCTGAATCCATTGGATCAAAGACCGCCAAAACCGTTTCCACATAGCTATAACCGAGTATTGATTTCCCCTTCATGATTCCCCATTATCAGTTAAAAATAAAAAGTTACTCATTATCTATTGCCGCGCGTTTGGGACTGCGGGCGATATGAACCTATCCGCAAAGCCCAAAGTGCTGTAACCTCAAGCCATTTTCCAGGTCATCTCCTGTCCTGCGCGTAGAGGAACTAACCCTGATTCGGTAAAGGGGACTTCATCGGGGATGCGCCAACTGGTTTTAGTCAAGGTAATCTGTTCGGTATTGCGGGGAAGTTGATAAAAATCTGGCCCGTAGAAACTAGCGAAGGCTTCTAGTTTATCCAGGGCCTTCACACTTTCAAAGGCTTCTGCGTACAATTCTAGGGCATGGAGGGCAGAAAAACAACCGGCACAACCACAGGCATTTTCTTTACTGGTGCGGGTATGGGGGGCGCTATCTGTGCCGAGGAAAAATTTGGGATTGCCGGAGGTGGCGGCTTTGAGGAGAGCTTGACGATGGGTTTCTCGTTTCAAGATGGGCAGACAATAAAAGTGAGGGTTAATACCGCCTTTGAAGATGCGATTGCGGTTAAAGAGGAGGTGTTGGGGAGTAAGAGTTGCGCCGATGTTGTCAGTATTGAGGACATATTCGACGGCATCGGAGGTGGTGATGTGTTCGAGGACGACGCGCAGTTGGGGAAAGCGCTGTCTGAGGGGAATTAAATGTTTCTCAATGAAGACTTTTTCGCGATCGAAGATATCCACGTCTGGATCGGTGACTTCTCCATGGAGCAATAGAGGCAAGTTGACTTGTTCCATGGTTTCAAAGACGCGATCGCACCGACTAATATCTGTAACCCCGAATTCTGAATGGGTTGTCGCACCAGAGGGGTAATATTTGACGGCTTTCACAAACCCCGCATCCTTCGCTTTGAAGATCTCTTCTGGCCTAGTATTATCAGTGAGATAGAGGGTCATGAGTGGCTCGAACTGTTGACCCTCTGGAATGGCTGCCAGAATGCGATCGCGATAAGCCGCAGCATCGGCGAGCGATCGCACTGGGGGCTTCAAATTGGGCATAATAATCCCACGGGCAAACTGTCGCACCGTATGGGGTAAAACGGCTTTGAGCGCATCACCATCGCGCAGATGGAGATGCCAATCATCAGGTCGAGTGAGGGTAAGGTGTTGCATCAGGTTGTCTAGAAATGAATCCTAATTGGGTTTTTTAGCGACTATAAAAACCGCTTTATTTTTGCTGGGTTGCCATTGGTAATCGATAGTTAATCCAGCATTCGTTAAGCTTTCTGTTAACTCTTTAATTGTAAAAATTTTAACTAAAGGCAAAAAGCCCAACATTCTGCATAGGGGAACAATGAGCTTAAACCAGAACATGGAATCTCCGAGGCAACTTGTGCTGGTGACAAACAGTCCGCCAGGTTTAAGCATCTGATAAACTTGGGCAATAGTAGCTTCTTTATCTTCTAGGAGATGTAAAATACTTAAACCCAAGACCATATCCAAGGTTTGGGGGGGAATATTTAAGTCGTCAATGCTGGCTTGTTCAAAGGTGACATTGGTAATGTTTTGATTGGCGGCTTTTTCTTGGGCGATCGCAATCATCTGAGCCGAAAAGTCAATAGCGCGAATTTGTTTGACATAGGGAGCATGAATCAGAGCCGTTGAACCCGTACCGCAGCCAATTTCCAACACTTCCATATCGGGGCGAAAATAGTCACGGGTGACTTGCAGTTTCTTCTGATAGGAGGCTTCATCGGCGATCGGTTGTTTGGCATAACCCTCGGCGATCTTGTCCCAAAATTGGGTTGATTGTGCCATGGTTCATTTCTCCTGTATGCAATAATTTTACACAACCGGGAACCCCGGAAAACGTTGAAATACTGTGAATGTTCACGGGCATAATTATAAACTCGATTGAGTTAGAGAGGTTGAAAATCATGATTCCTGAGACACTGAATACAGCCTTGAGCTATCCTTGGACGGCTGGTTATGCTAAGTTTCTGGCGTTAGTTCTGCTCTACGGAGCCACCGTTCACATCGGCAACATCGTCGGGTTAACGGGGACTCCCTGGTTATCTACACCCCTACTGTGGCGAGGGATGGATGTTGCCCTGTTGATTTTTAATATTGTAGGGGCGATCGCCCTCTGGCGGGGTTTAGCTTGGTCAGTGTTCCTCATCTTCGGTGGGATCATCTTACTGCAATTTGTACCCTATACGATTTGGCGATCGCAGTTTATTCTCCAACCTGAAGACACCCAAACCTTGAATGGACTCTTAGCAACTGAAGCCTTGCTTCTCGCTATTTTTGCCCTACTGCTGTGGTTGAAGAAATAGTTCATCTTGTTTCCCCTCCCTCTTGAAAAGAGGGATTTTCCGCAAGCGGACATGAAAGGGGGATCAAAATATCCGCCATAGAGAGCGCAAAGTGCTGTAGGTCAATCTTACTGAACCCTAGGCTGAATATAAAAGTTGCTGTAATTCCATTCTCGAAACTCTTTGAGTATTGTATAGTTTAGGCGCTCCAAAAAGCTGAAAAAACTCGGTTGATTTCTTTTGGTGACTTCAATGAGTCCATCGGGTTGAAATTGCCGCAATAGTCCTTCCGCCCCTTCTAAGACTTCTATTTCTAATCCTTGCACATCCATTTTAATGAAATCAATACTAGAGGTGATGAGCCGATCGAGGGGTAAAATTTCTACACTTCCGTTGGTATCTTCCTTGAGTTCGGTTAAACAGAGATCGCCGGTGGGATGGTTTTGCAGTTGGGCGCGACCGGGGGTTTTGCCGACGGCATAGCCTAATTTAGAGAGGTCTACGTTGGTGATTTGATTCAGGGCAATATTGGTTTTGAGGGCTTCAATAATATCGGGTTGAAATTCAATGGGAATGACGGTTTCTGCTCCTAAGATTTTGGCAAAATAAACCAGGTGGTTACCGGAATTTGCGCCCACATCGACGATCGCCGATCGCCCCTTGAGCGTCTGCTGAATAAAATCGAGTTCGGGCTGCTCGTAGAACTGGCGATCGTTCACCTGGGTTAATTCCACATCCAGATTTTTACCCGTAATCTGGAATTGAATCACCTGATTGTGGTTGACAAACTCAACTTGAGGGTGATCGCCACACAAAAGATTAACAAAATTGAGCCATCGCCTGGCTTTACGCAAATTCGGTGCAAGACTCAATGCCTGTTGCAGATAGGATTGAGCGGCTTCCCATTGCTGTTGTTTTGCTAAGGTAATCCCTAAATATTGAATAGAATTCGGATCTTCAGGAGAGCGTTCAATCGCCTGTTTAAAGCATTTCATGGCCTCAGCATAATTGCCCATCTGATTATAAATACCACCGGAGAGAGAATAGAGTCCCGATCGCTCAGGGTATTGCTCGATCGCCACCTGCAAAAGGGCGATCGCCACCTCCAAATACTCTTCCCGGCGCAAAAACTCAATCAACTCGCTCAAAGACGGCAAACTGAGGGAAACTTGATGCAAGGCTTGCTCATATAAGGGGCGATCGCTCTTAAACAAGCCTAGCGCAACCAAGGCCTGCTGAAGATGTTTCCCTAAATTTTCATCGGTCGGTTGAAACAACAACCCATGGCTATAATGGCGCACCGCCTCTGATAACCGTCCCTGTAGCTCATAGACCAACGCCAAATTATAATGTGCAATCACATGATTCGGTTTTTGTTGCAACACCTGTTCATATAACCGGGCCGCTTTCTCATACTCACCCTGTCTTTTATATAAAACGCCTAAATTCACCTGGCTACTAATATGTTGGGGGTCACGCTCTAAAACCCCTTCATATCCCTGGCGAGCAGCGTCCCAATTTCCCTGTTGCTGGTACTGATAAGCCTGTTGAAATTCTTGATTAAGATTTACCATATCGAAACCTAAACACATCCTGTTCTCAAATTCGTCAGAGAGAACAACCTTTCAGCTAAAATTGTAATCTATGACCTATTGCTCTAGGGACACCTTCAAACCACAGGTATAGCAGAACCCGGAATTGGCTCGGCCTCACCCCCCAGCCAACCCACGACCCATCCAGTTCAAGATTGGGGATGCATCAACTGAGTTAATCGAGCCTGTACCTGGGAACCTAGCTTAATGTAAACTATCGAAAAACCGATTCAAGCTTCCCTTACGGAAATGGCGATCGGATAGCCTAAAACCATGAATCAGGGATCTAAGCCAAAACCATCTTCTTACACCGACTCAGCCTCCTCAGAAGACCGCAAAAACCCTGGGGAAATGAACTCGCGTATCAACTCACGCATTGAACCTGGATGGCAACAATTCCAGATCCTCGCCCGTCTTCAGCCAACCATCTGGATTACCCTGGGTGGAGTTTTTGCCTTAGCCTTATTTGAAGCCATTCTCCATGGAGAGCAATTTGCCAGTCAACTCCTGGGCGCTCGCATCACCAGCTTATTTGCCCTTTTAGGCTGTTGGGGATTACAAAAAACCCAATTTGGTCGCCGTCATCCTAGCCTCCTTTTCCTGGGATTATCATGGTCAGTCACCCTATTACCCCAGATTTTGGGAACCGTTGCTGGAGTTTCCGAATTTAATCCAGAAATGTGGCTGGTTATGTTTGTCATGCAAGCCACCGCCATTCCTGTCTTTTGGCTGATTCATATCATTTCTCAAACGGTTGTCATTGTCTATTTTTGCCTGAATCGCTGGATTTTTCGCTTGCCTCCCAGTGACTTATCCCATGACATTACAGTAGAATCATTTCTCTTTTTGGCCATGATTGCCCTAGTCTGTTATTTCATTATTTATCAATATGAGCGACTCTCTCATCTAGAATGGGCAACTCGTCAAGAACTCGAATCAGTCAACAAACAAGTTAAAAATCTGACTCTTCTCGATCGCCTCACCCAACTGCCTAACCGCCGCCGCTTTAACGAATATATTGAACATGAATGGCGACGGATGAAACGGGACTTAAAACCCCTATCCTTGATTGTCTGCCGAGTCGATTATTTTAAGCCCTACGTCTATAGCTACGGTTCCCAAACCAGTAATGAATGCTTAAAAACGATCGCCGAGGCCATTTGCTCGGTGGTTAAACGTCCAGCCGATATGGTGGCTCGCTATCGGGGAGAAATGTTTGCCATTTTATTACCTCAAACGAATGTAGAAGGAGCCATGCAAGTGGCGACCTATATCCACTCAGAGATCAGTAGCCTCAAATTAGTGCATCCGAATTCCCCCATCAGTCCCTATATTACCGTTAGCTTAGGAGTCAGTAGTGTTGTCCCTCGCAATGATGATACTGAAGTTACCTTAATTGTCACGGCTGGAGAAGCTCTAGCCGAGGCTCAAGCCTTGGGAGGTGATAATATCATCGTCAAAACCCCCCAGGGGTTACGGTTAGAAAATAGTGCTGACTTAGATGATTATGCTTCAGGTTCTTTCGATCAAACTTCTTCGTAAACCTAGGAGATAGGGAGGCTACGGATACCAAAATAGACGTTGACCTGTAATTTTTAAGTTTAATTTTTAATTGAAATCATGACTCAAACGATTTGGATTGCACGACATGCTAACCGCCTGGATTTTGTGAATCCAGAGTGGTTTAATACGGCAGAGCGCCGTTATGATCCGCCCTTATCCGAAGATGGCTTGATTCAAGTTCAGGAATTAGCTCATCGCTTACAATCAGAAGGTATTACCCGGATTTTTGCCTCCCCTTTTCTGCGAACGGTGCAAACGGCCCATGGCGTGGCGGAGATTCTGGATTTACCGGTAGGCTTGCATTGGGGGTTGGGAGAGTGGTTAAATCCAGAGTGGATGACCCACATGCCGGAAACTCGGTCATTATCAGAATTGGCTGCTCAGTTTCCGCGTATCGATCCAGAGCTTCCTATTCAGGGAAAGCCTTCCTATCCCGAAACTGAGGCCCAATGTTTTGCTCGTGCAGGACAAACGATCCGAGCGTTAGTGGATCGGTTTCCGAATGAGGATTTGTTGTTTGTCGGCCATGGCGCGTCTGTGTTAGGAATGGCCATGGGATTGGTGGACGGGGTGACTCAATCCGATGTGAAGGCTTCGTTATGCGCTCTGGTTAAGGTGGTTAAGGAGGGCGATCGCTCGATTATGGAGTTAAATGGGGATACTTCCCATTTAAGTTCTCGTGAAAGTAGAGTTCGGTTTAATTAAGATGACGGTATTATTAGCGGGTGACATTGGCGGTACGAAAACCATCCTCAGACTGGTGGAACAGTCTTCAGAGGGGCAACCGTTGCAGGTTTTGGCCCAGCAGAGTTATCCCAGTCAGGAGTTTGGGGATTTGGTTCCGATCGTGAATCAGTTTTTGCAGGAAGAGGGAAAAGATCGGGGATATCCAGAACGGGCTTGTTTTGCGATCGCCGGCCCGGTGGAGCAGAATGAAGCGAAATTAACGAATCTGATCTGGCATCTCCAGGGCGATCGCCTGCAAGAAGAGTTACATCTACAACAGGTGAGCCTGATTAATGATTTTGCGGCGGTGGGTTATGGAGTTTTGGGACTTGGCCAAGACGATCTCTACTGTCTACAGGAAGCCCAAGCCCAAGCCCAAGCGCCGATCGCCGTGATTGGTGCAGGTACGGGTTTAGGAGAAGGCTTTTTGACTCCCGATGCTCAGGGAAACTATCAGGTGTTTTCTTGCGAAGGCGGTCATACCGATTTTGCACCTCGCAATCTTCTAGAGTCGGATTTATTGCACTATTTATTGGAGAAATACCAATGGGAGCGGGTCTCGGTAGAGCGGGTGGTTTCTGGGATGGGAATTGTGGCGATTTACCAGTTTTTGCGCGATCGCCAATGGGCTGAAGAATCTAGCGAGTTAATCCAGGTGTTTAAAACCTGGAAGTCCCAGATGGGTAAAGAGAATACTGAGACAGCGATCGATCCGGCCGCTGTGATCTCTCGATCGGCCCAGCAAAAGAGCGATCGCCTCAGTGAAGAAACCATGAATATCTTTATCGAGGCTTATGGCGCAGAAGCGGGAAATCTCGCCCTCAAGTTACTCCCCTACGGAGGGCTTTATATTGCTGGAGGAGTGGCTGCCAAAAACTTATCCCTGATGACCGATGGCAAGTTTTTACAAGCCTTCCTGAATAAAGGCCGGATGTCTAGACTCCTCCAACAGATTCCCATCCATATTGTTACCAATCAGGAAGTGGGCTTGATCGGCGCTGCCCTTTGTGCTGCCCAAGCCTAGGCCAATCTTCAATCCCCATTCCCCATTCTGGCTGAGTAATTATGGAGTTAACTGATTATCCCCTGTGGAAACAAGTATTGGAGTTCGCGCAAGTCACCACTCAGGAGGTGGGAGAAGAACTTCTCAAACAGTTTGGTCAGGTGCAGGGACAAGAAAAGGCCGACGGTTCCTTGGTGACGCAAGCGGATCGATGGGCTGATGGCCAACTGCAAGAGCGAATATTAGCCCAATTTCCCCACCATGGGGTGTTAACTGAGGAAACCGCCAAACGATTTCCCGATACCCCTTGGTGTTGGATTGTCGATCCGATTGATGGTACGACTAATTTTACGCGCGGGGTTCCCCTGTGGGGGATTTCTATGGCCTTACTGTATGAAGGGACTCCAGTCTTTGGCTATGTCTATTTTCCCCCCATTCGTCACTCGTTTTATGGGTTTAGGAATGCTCCCCCAGAACTCAACGGCCATCCAGTGGGCGCTTTTTTGAACGATCGCCCCATTACTCCGACAGAAGATCGCCCCAGTGGGAATCATTTCTTTAATCTCTGCGCTCGCAGCACATCGATTTTGCAAGCCGATCGCGGCCCGTTTCCCTGTAAAATCCGGATGCTTGGTGCAGCCACCTACAATATGCTGACCGTGGCGGCTGGAATTGCCATTGGGGGGGTAGAAGCGACTCCGAAAATTTGGGATATTGCCGCAGTTTGGGCGATCGCCCATGCTGCTGGGGCAGTCTGGGTTCCCTTAACCGATGCGACTCCGTTTCCCTTGATACCGGGCCAAGAGTATCATCACTCTCTCTATCCTACCCTAGTGGTGAGTCGCTCCCAATGGCTGGAGATATTCCAACCCTGGATAGTTACTCTTACTCAATAGGCAAATTGAAGGTTATTTTCTTATTAAGATTTAAGTGCAACAAATGGTGAACCATTTTTAAGAAGCTTTACGGCGATCGCCATAGACCTCTTGAGGTTGACGAGCAATAGACGTAATTTCCACAGGAGCTTGATGTTCCGCTATCGCTTCCTCCACCAGTTGATGGGCATGTTCCCGACAACGGCCACAACTACTGGAGACTTTCAGGCGATCGCAGACCATATCGACAGAACAGGCTCCTTGGGCGACCGCCTTGCGAATTTCACGGTCTGTAACTGCATGACAGATACAAATGTACATCCAGGTTCACTGCCTCCACAAGATTGAGTAATACTTGCTTAACTTAAGATTAAGTTAATGAAAACAATTCTCAAGTAACAGTTCCTATTATGCATTGACAGCCCCTAAGAAGTCAAGTAGGATTAGCGAAGACAGCTCGAAACCCAGACCTGCTGTGGATCGAAGAGCAATCAATCAGTTAGGAGAACACGAATGCAGGGTGATCCCAATGTTAAAACCCAATTAAATGCAGCTCTCAAGCTTCAATTGACGGCAATTAACCAGTTTTTTCTCCATGCCAGAATCTGCAAAAACTGGGGACTTCATCAGCTCAACGATAAAGTGTATAAGGCATCGATTTCAGCGATGAAACATGCCGATAAGCTGATTGAGCGGACTTTATTTCTGGAAGGTTTACCCAATCTGCAAGATTTAGGGAAACTGCTGATCGGTGAAACCGTGCCCGAAGTGTTGCAAAACGATCTGACTATGTACCAAGAAATACGTGCAGATCTGCAACGGTCGATTCAACTGTGCGAATCGGTTCAGGATTATATTAGTCGGGATATGCTAGAAGAAATTCTAGAAGATATCGAAGAGTCCATTGATTGGCTCGAATCCCAACAATGGCTGATCGAAAATTCAGGCTTAGAAAATTACTTGCAATCAATGATGTAAGGACGTTCCCCTTTCTAGGGGGTATCGATGAGAAAAGAATCAGTTAAAGGATTGAGTGAGAATTAAAAGATGAAAGGGAACGATCAAGTTATTGCCCAACTGCAAAAACTGCTTAGAAGTGAACTCGCCGCACGGGATCAGTATTTTACCCATTCTCGTATGTATGACGATTGGGGATTGAATAAGCTCTATGAGCGCATCGATCATGAAATGCAGGAAGAAACGCAACATGCAGATGCAATTATTAAGCGGTTATTGTTTCTAGAAACTACCCCAGATCTATCCCAACAGGAGGGGCTGAATATTGGCTCGACTGTGCCAGAGATGCTGCAAAGCGATTTAGATTTGGAGTATAAGGTGGTTGGAGATTTGAAAGAGGCGATCGCCGTTTGCGAAACCCAGCAAGATTATCAAACTCGCGAAATCTTAAAAGTGATTCTAGCCGATACGGAAGAAGATCACGCCTACTGGTTAGAGAAACAATTGGGATTGATTGAGAAAATTGGGTTGCAAAATTATCTGCAATCTCAGATGTAGGAGCGATCGAGTCATGTTGAGCAACAGGCGCAAGTATACTCGCTGGTTCAGAGTCAGTTTAGCCATCTGCCTGAGTTGGAGTCTATTCGCCTGTACTCAACCCCAAATGGCTACCCCAGAAGAAACAGCCCTTCGTTCTCCAGAAGAAATCAGAACAGAAAGCGTAGAGCGAGTGGTTGCCTTAACCTCTCTTTCTGCGGATATTTTGCACCGGTTAGACGCTTCCAAATTAGTGGGGATTCCTGGCAGTCCCTTGCTAGAGAATGACCCCCGGTTTTCCCAGATCCCTGCCGTCAGTCAGGGACAAACTGCACCAAGTTTAGAGAAAATTATTGCCCTGAAGCCTGATTTAGTCATTGGAGCAACGGGGTTTCACGATCAAATTGCCGCTCGGTTAGCGGAGCTGAATATTGAGACCTATTTAGCCGCTTTAGAGAGTTGGGAGAGCTTAGAAGCCTTAACGGAGGCGATCGCCTCAGCGATTAATGTTGACCCTCAACCCCTTTTAAGCCAATATCAAACCTTACTCCCTCCCTCCACCTCCCCTAGTCCAGCCACCTTAATTCTAGCCAGTACCCAGCCCATCCTATCGCCCAATAAAAATAGCTGGTCTGGGGATTTTTTAAACCGCTTCAACTTTGAGAATGTAACCGCTAACCTACAGGGAAATGCTCCCATTAGTGGCTATATTACCCTTTCCCCAGAAAAAATATTACAAATCGATCCCGATATTCTGATTGTGATTCAGTTTGGTGGTCAATCTCCCTTAAGCGAGTTCAAATCCCAGGGATTTTGGTCAGAACTCAAAGCCGTTAAAACAGAACAAGTCTATGTCTTTGACTACTACGGTTTAATTAATCCAGGAACCATCGATTCGATTCGCCGTGCCAGTGAAGCACTGCTAAAACTTCGCCCCGTTGAGGGTTAAACTAAATTGACCAGAATGCTTGCAGACAGGATTCGATTATGGTTTTTGACTTCTTACCGAAATTACCGAAAGCGAATTTAGATGACCGAGAATATCAGGACTTGATCGAAGAGTGTTTGCTGAGAATTCCCCGCTATTGTCCGGAGTGGACGAATCATAACCCCAGCGATCCAGGCATTACGATGATTGAACTGTTTGCCTGGTTAACCCATCAAATGCTGCTGCGGTTTAATCAACTGCCTCGGCGCAATTATATTTTATTCTTGGAATTGCTCGGTATTCGCTTAGAGCCGCCGAATCCAGCCACTACGGAATTGACGTTTTATTTGGTGTCGGATTTGCCGGAGTCTTATACGATACCGGCGGGGATTGAGGTGGCGACGGAACGCAACCCTAGGCTCGAACCGATTGTGTTTAGTACCGATCGCCCCTTAACCATCGGTAATCCCCAAATTAACCATTTTCTGGGAGCTGACCAGATCGAGGAAACGCCACAAATTTTACGCGATCGCTTCACCAACCTCTGGAACCTCACCCCCACTGGGGAATGGTCAGGGCCGGAACTGCCAGTATTTAACGCCCAACCGCAACCGGGGAATTGTTTCTATCTGGTCTTCGACGGCCAGGAACCCTTGGACGGTAATGTAATTATCCTCACGTTCAAAGGCCAAGAAGCCACTCCCACCGGCATTGACCCCACCGACCCCCCGCGACGGTGGGAAGCCTGGAATGGTCAGTATTGGCAGCCGGTACTGCTGGAAGAGTCCGACGACGAAACCCAAGGCTTTAGCTTTGCCGATATTGCCCAACGGGGGGGGAATCCCTTGCAGGGTGTGGATATTACGCTACATTTACCCTTAACGTTCCCGATCGCCCAATTTACCGCCTATCAGGGGCGCTGGTTGCGCTGTGTGTATGCGACTCCGCGCCTGACTCAAGCGGCTTACACGCGATCGCCGCAAATCATCGGCATTGGCGTAAAGGCGATCGGTGGAACCACGGAAGCGACCCAATGCGAACTGATCGAAAATGACCTACTCGGAAATAGTAATGGGGAACCGGGGCAAATCTTCCAACTGCGGCGATCGCCCATTCTAGATCGCCAAGAAGACGAATATCTGATCGTTACGCCTCCAGGGGAAACCCCCCAACGGTGGGAAGAAGTCCGTGATTTTTCTCAGTCTAGTCCTAGCGATCGCCATTATCTGATTGACTCCCTCACCGGTACGCTCCAGTTTGGCCCCCTGATCCGGGAACCCGCCCAACTCAAACAAGCCAAAGATATCCGCGCCATTCTGCAACGGGGACAGGATCGCCCCCTGATCCAACCTCCGAGCATGGAACACCAATATGGAGCCATTCCCCCCAGGGGGGCAACTGTGCAAATGAGCCGCTATCGCACGGGGGGAGGTCTGCGGGGGAATGTGGAACCGCGCAGCTTGAATACCCTAAAATCTGCGGTTCCCTATGTCGCCAATGTGGTCAACCTGATCCCTGCTCGTAATGGAACGGAAGCGGAAACCATTGAACAAGCCGCCATGCGCGTGCCGCAAATGTTGCGAACCCGCGATCGGGCTGTGACTCCAGAAGACTTTGAATCGCTGACCATTTTAGGAGGAGATGGGGCGATCGCCCGTGCCACCTGCTTACCCACCGACCCCAAAAAACCGGGAAGCGTGCAGCTTTTAGTGGTTCCCGACTCGAACCGACAGGCGATCGAACAGGGAGTCGGTATCCCTCCCGAACAGTTCCGCCTCAGTCCTCCCTTGCATCGCAAGCTCATGGCCTATTTAGATGAACGGCGCTTACTCGG
The DNA here is from genome assembly GCF_030068505.1 of Roseofilum capinflatum BLCC-M114. NCBI lineage: Bacteria > Bacillati > Cyanobacteriota > Cyanophyceae > Desertifilales > Desertifilaceae > Roseofilum > Roseofilum capinflatum. The sequence continues at coordinate 24,099 of NZ_JAQOSO010000101.1, read as the reverse complement.
TGTACAGGTAGAACTTTTAGAACCCGACTATGTGGGACTCTCCGTACAAACCGAAGTCGCCCTAGACCCAGCCTATCGCACTCCAGAAGCGCAAACGGAGATACTCCACGCCCTGAATGTGACCCTGTATCGCTTCTTTAACCCTCTCACGGGCGGCCCAGGGGGGAACGGCTGGCCCCTGGGTCAACCGGCTTATATTTCCGATGCGATCGCCCTGTTGCAACAAGTCCCCGGTATTCGTCGTTTAGGAGCCGTGCAACTCTTTGAACTGCGCCTATCCCCGGCGGGCCAATGGATCAGAAGCCAACCCGTCCCCCTGGTAGATCCCGGCCCCACCGGTCTGATTTGCTCCTGGGCCGATCCAAATCTGCGATCGAATCACACGATCAACATCATCGATTGATACAGCATCTAGTAGAGTAGGCAGGAGAATATAGCGCTTCGCTCGGCAGAAGGGTAATACAGCGCTTCGCGCGGTAATAGGTAACAGGTAATCAGTAATAGGAAAACTATTTTTCACGCTAGTTGTACAATTGAACTAAATAATTAGATGTCACACCATAAGGGATAAAGGAAATCAGATGACCACCCTGAGCCTGATCAGTTTAATCTTAGGAATCACCCTGGCAATCATGACCTTGTTATTCATTTTCCGGATTGTCCTCACCTGGTATCCTCAAATCGATCTCAACCGTTTTCCCTTTAATGTCATTGCTTGGCCCACCGAACCCTTTTTAAGTCCCCTACGCAAAATCGTCCCCCCCTTGGGCGGTGTCGATATTACCCCCATTATCTGGGTGGGCATTTGCTCTCTGATCCGAGAATTGCTCATCGGCCAGCAAGGTCTGTTGAAAATGATGCTCTAAGGAAAGATCTCCCTTGGTAGTGGACCGGCAAGCTTAAAACTGTAGGTTGGGTTGAACGAAGTGAAACCCAACTTTCGTCAGACGGGTGTTGGGTTTCGTTCCTCAACCCAACCTACACTCTTACCCCCAATTTTAAGCTTGCCGGTCCAGTAGTGGACCGGCAAGCTTAAAATCATGGGTAAGCTATGTGCTACAATTTACTAATGGAATAAATTACAGCGATCGCGTTGCCCACAAAATTAAGCTTGCCGATCCAGTAGGGTGGGCAGGGTAAGAGTCATCACAGTTGAATCAATGGCTTATTTCCCTGCCCACCTTAGAGCTATAGCGTCATTAATGACCCGGACTTGATATGAAACCGATCTGATTTCCTCTAGCAAATGTAAAATTTTATTACAATATCTGAGATTTTGCATAAAAATCGCCCGAAAAAACAGAGATCCATATAGAGGCCCCCTCGCCTCCTCTACCATCATTGGGACAAAACCATGCAAAACTCACTCCATCTACCCCTGACTACCGCTCTAGCCTCCGTACTTTCTCTGACTGCCTTCAGCGCTCCCACTCAAGCCTTCACCCTTCTCAAGAGTCAAGAGTTTCTGGAGAACATTGGTATCGGCAAATCGCTTTATGCCAATGGTGACGAAATTTTTATCCATCTCATCAATGAGCCATACGATCCCAACCCTGCGCCTCCTCCCACCAATCTTTGTGAGAATAAGTCGGCTTGGATTCAATTTATAGAACGAGCTTACTTCTGTGACCAAATTCCAGAAGAGTTGCAACTCTCTCCTCAGATGGCTCAAGAAGCGACTCTGATGAATAGTGGAAACGCCGAACTTTTCATGTATGGAGTTTTTCCATTTCCAACTCCTATGTTTGCAGGAGGCTTTGTTAGTCCTGGGTTTGACCCTGGAGAAGAGCTAATATTTGCTTTACAAACCACTCCTTCACAAGAAGTAGGGCAGGTTTTCTATTCGACCGGTGACCCAAACGCGAATGCTAGTCTTTTTCCTGGGTATGACAATCCCTTTCGCGATCAAATTCAGACCGATATTGATACTTTCTTATCCGTTCCCCATGCCAGGGTACGCTATGAAGCACCAGGGATAGCGCGAGTCGGTTTTGAAGATGTGTTTTATCGGGGAGCATTGAATCTAGATTGCAATAATCCTCTAGAGCCATGTCCACAAGCCGATTGGGATTTTAATGATTACGAGTTTCTCATTTCTGGTGTTGAGATTCAACCCGAAGAACCGGTTCTTGAACAAACGGGCCTAGAGCTGATTGTTGAAGAGGGTGAAGTCTTTGATTTCCAGGCTCTAGATTACGGGACGAGAATTCCGGACAAGTTGAAATTTCACTGGGATTTCAATGATGATGGAGAAACTGACTATGAAGGTCTTGAAGGTGAGATTCAATGGAGTTACGGGACTCCAGGGGTTTATGATTCTTGGTTAACCGTAATTGATGACAGCAATCCGGATAATATTATTGAATGGAAATACATATTCCAAACCACTGTTAAAGGAGAACCTGTCGCTCCTCAATTTTCCGTCTTGTGGTGGGATACAATATTCTGGAAGCCTGGACTTGGATGGGAAGTTCGTCAAGAAATTCCTGATTTCCTGGATGACTTTGGCGGTGGAGATATCTTTAATACCACATATATTTCCCACATCACCCCTGGAGGACTGGAAGCCCATTTAGCCTCTAATAACTATGATGTTGTCGTTTTAGATACTGCATATGCTCCTCCTTACAATCCTGTTTTCCCATTTGATTCAGCAGATCAGGAAGCGTTAAAACAGCATTACACTCAGAAATCGAATTTAATGCTCGATGGAAGTCTAACCATCCGTAGTTATCCACATACGCCAGAAACTGATTTTCCTGGAATAAACAACTCCTTGGGTAACTTTACTGCTAATCAGGTGTATGAACTGGCTACACGGGGAGGAGGGATTTTGATCGGTACTGATCATTACCAGTTTCAAGGTGATGCTAACTATATGCTTGATGGTCTCTTCCCAGGGCGAACAACTAGGTTTAGTGGGATAACGAATCCTTCTACAGATGGGGTATTCTATGGTGCAGATTTACTCAATAACCAGGTAGAAGTTGCGCCTAATGATATTTTCAATCATTGGAGTGCGGTTCCCAGTCAAGGCGTTGCTCCCACGGGGGATTTTATCGACTTCTTGGGCAACCCTGTGACGCTTTATAGTCAAGTTGATGTTGCCAATAAACCCGGTGGTGGGCAAAAGTATTCCTATATTTCCACCAGTTGGAAACCGGATGTCTGTGCAACTGCTGTTACTGATACCAGTTCTGCATGTAAAAAAGTACCCGAACCTTCAGCAATTTTGGGACTTTTAGCAGTTGGTGCGGTAGGTTCCCTGTTGAAACGGCATTAAAGTTGATATTGTAGGGGCGGGTTATACCCAAATCTAGGATACCCACAAATCAATATTGTAAACCCGCCCCATCCCCTCGATAAATGGTGATTAATTTGCGTTGATGGGTGGTGTAAGGGCGGGTTTATAGAGGTTATTGGTGGGTATTTTATATATGGGTAAAACCCGCCCCTACGGGTGATGAATGCAGTCATCAATACCATCTAACCTGTTGTTTAACTGTTGTTTAACCAAAGTGCTGTTCAATAAAATTGGTGTACACATTTCCTTCTAAAAACGCTGGAGTTTCCAGAATTTTCTGGTGAAATCCAATCGTGGTGGGTACACCGGTAATGGCACATTCTTGTAGAGCGCGTCTCATGCGACGGATGGCACTGTCTCGGTCTGCTCCCCAAACAATCAGTTTGCCAATCAGAGAATCATAATAGGGGGGAATTTCGTAATCAGTATAGACATGGGAATCAAACCGCACACCGGGGCCTCCAGGAACTAGATAGCCACTGATCCGGCCAGGATTAGGACGGAAATTATGATCGGGATCTTCGGCGTTTACTCGGCATTCGATCGCATGACCTTTGAGTTGAACCTCTTTTTGATTTAAGGATAATTTTTCCCCTTGGGCAATGCGAATTTGTTCGGCAATCAAATCGAGTCCGGTGACCATTTCTGTAACTGGATGTTCGACTTGAATCCGGGTGTTCATTTCCATGAAGTAGAAATTTCCCGATTTATCTAGTAAAAACTCGATGGTTCCGGCTCCAGTGTAGTTAATCGAACGAGCGGCTTTAATGGCTGCTTCTCCCATTTTTTGCCGGAGTTTGGGCGTTAAGGCGGGGCTAGGAGATTCTTCTAAAAGTTTTTGATGTCGTCTTTGAATCGAGCATTCCCGCTCCCCTAGGTGGATGACGTTACCGTAGGAGTCGGCTAAAATTTGGAATTCGATATGGCGGGGGTTTTCAATAAATTTTTCTAGGTAAACCCCCGCATTGCCAAAGGCGGCTTCGGCTTCTCCTTGGGCGGCTCGGAAGAGTTTAATCAGTTGACTCTCTTCCCGAACGAGGCGCATTCCCCGTCCTCCTCCGCCAGCCGTGGCTTTGAGCATGACGGGATAGCCAATGTCACGAGCGACGGAAATGGCTTGTCTTTCATCGGTTAAGAGTCCGTCACTACCGGGGACGGTGGGGACTTTGGCTTTTTGCATGGTGGCTTTGGCGGTGGATTTATCCCCCATGGCGATCATGGCTTCTGGGGTGGGGCCAATGAAGGTAATTTGGTGATCGGCGCAAATTTCGGCAAATTTGGCATTTTCGGCTAGAAAGCCATAGCCGGGATGAATGGCGGTGGCGTTTCGGGTGAGGGCGGCGGCGATAATGTTGGGAATGTTGAGATAGCTTTTGTTGCTGTTGGCTTCTCCAATACAAACGGCTTCATCGGCTAATTGTACATGGAGGGCATGGCGATCGATGGTGGAATGAACGGCAACGGTGGCAATGCCGAGTTCTTCACAGGTGCGGAGGATGCGAAGGGCAATCTCTCCTCGGTTGGCAATCAGGATTTTTGAAAAGGTCATCTTCAAGTTTTTGAGCGTGATATATGCAGTTAGAATAGGAGGTTTGGGGGCCTTTCTGGAAGATCTTTTTTTCTCATGGGTGCGATCGCCGTTTACTTATGCTCTCAGTTATGCTACTATGGAAAACTGTGAGAGATCCTCACCAGTTGCAAGCGGATGTGGCGGAATTGGTATACGCGCACGTTTGAGGGGCGTGTGGCTTGTCCTTGCGAGTTCGAGTCTCGCCATCCGCATGAATAGCATAATCAATATCGCCATTATCAATCACAATGATTGTAGGGGCGAACGGCCGTTCGCCCCTACAGGCAGATACAGCACTTTGCTCTGTTATGGAATACAGGGTTGAGAGATCAAAACCTTTTGCAACAAGACTTTTGCCTTTTGCCTCTTGCCTTTTGCCTAGCGCGAAGCGCTGTATCCCTATCTCACGATCGCCGGTAAGCCAGGGCGAAGCGTTCGATTCCGGCTAAGTCCTTGTGGATTTGAATCGGGTGATAATTGCCATTATCGATGAGTAATTGTTGTACTTCTTCGGCTTGTCCAGCCATCATTTCCACCAGCCATAACCCTCCGGGTTGCAAATAGTCAGGAGCAGAGTTAACGAGGGTACGAATACAGTCTAAGCCGTCTGAGCCACCATTGAGGGCAAGATGGGGTTCATGGTGGGCGACTTCCGGTTGTAACTCGTCAATTAAGGCTGTGGGAATGTAGGGAGGGTTGGCAACCATGGCGATCAGTTGCCCTTTGAGGTGTTCTAGGGGAGTGAACCAGTCGCCCTGATAAAACTGAATGCGATCGCTAAAGGGAGAGTTAGCGGCATTTCTGCGGGCGATCGCCAATGCTTCTAAACTGCGATCGACTGCATGAACCGTAATGTGGGGGAAAGCGTGGGCTAACCCGATCGCGATCGCCCCGCTTCCTGTACCCAAATCTGCCCAATTTCCACCCCTTTGCGCTACATCAGAAGCCAATACCAAATCAATCACCAGTTCCGTTTCTGGACGGGGAATTAACACCCCTGGAGCCACCTGTAACTTAAAATTTCGCCAACTTAATTCCCCAATCAAATACTGGAGGGGAACCCTAGAGTCAAGGCGCTGTTGCCAGAGTTGCTTAATTTCCAACCAAGGACGAGCCAAAGGGATATCGGGAACCGACTTAAACGACTCTAGGCGTAAACTGAGAGAATCGAGACTAGAGAGCGATCGCAGCAACCCATCCACCTCAGACGGCGGAATATTAGCGGCGATCGCCTCTTGCTGTGCCTGTTTTCGCCAAGCTGCCAACTCTAATCCCGAAACCATCGCTCACGAGTTTCCTTAATTTCCCGACTGGCGGCGTTCCATTTCTCGTTGCAGAAACTGACGAGATTCGGGTGTCGGAATTAACTCAACTTTTTGCAAAAATGGATCATCCTCGGTGATCAACAAATCCATCAATCGCTCTAGAGTCGTCACTTGGACTACAATCTGGGAACTGGCATCACTATTCTGTTTTTGATACTCTGCTAGAGCTTGCTCCAGGTCTCCATGGTCAAAGAAAGCCAAAACCGCTTGGCGATCGCCATTTTGAATCGTCAAATAGCCCTGATCTTCCCCCGCTTTCGCCATAAACAGAGGCACACCCCGAAACTCATTCGCTAATTCGGCATCTCCCTGTTGTTGCAACACACTCCGAGCTTGATCGACCTGTTCATCCTTGGGCTGAAACTGAAAAATCAACGGCTCTTCTGCATCCTTATATTCCTGATGTAACTTATACACCTCACTTAACGGAATCGCCCGCGCATCCATCCCTTGAGGAATATCAGGATTCTGTTCCCGCACCTGAGCTAAAAAGCTTTGGGCATCCGTTTGACTAATAAACACACGAGTTAAAGAGATTCTTCCCTGATCGGGATTCTCTTGATTGCGGGGTACTGAAACCGTCAGTAAAACACCTTGTTCATCACTAATGGCATACACCGGAACACCCGCTAACTTTCTCTCTATTTGCGCTTCAGGAATAGCAATAGCGGCTGGGGGCATCAAGCTCATCCCAACCACAGGACTCAATAGTAGAGTTCCCATCAAACTTACGCGAGTTCCCCATTGAACCAATGATTGAATCAACCTTCTTTACCTCAATATTCATGGATTTACATAGCAATTCCACCCTAAATCTTAGGGGGAATTTTGATTCTGTGCCAGTTTATAGACTCTATACTTCTGACTCGAACCCCTCCCATTGAGTTCCAAAACCCAGTTCCTATCACACCCTCTAGGGTTCCAAGGGGCCAAACACCATCTGAAGCACCATAGGTTTTCCCCCTTCTTCATGGTAGCGGTCTGCCCAAGCCCGAATTACTTCATCGAGTTCTTCCATAGCTTGTTCATAGCGTTCTGGGGGAATATCCATTTCTTCCAGGAGACGCATAACACGGGGTTTTTCCTGGGTCGGACTTTCTGCCCACTCTTGCATCAGTTGAAAATAGCGGGCGGTATCTTCCACTAAGACATATTTGCGCTCTTCTTCATCAATGGGAGTATAGGTAGAGCGGGTGAGGGCATAGTAGGGCATTCCCCAAGGCACATCGATACGAGTAACTGTGCCCGAATACATCAGACGGCGCTTTATATGTTCGGCTAGAGCTTCGCTGAGGGGAAGTTGTCGGTCAGAGGGAAGATTCGAGTCTTGTTGCGATCGCGTATGCAAATATTCAATCAGATCCATAAACTGGAATGAGGGAATCACTTGGGCATCCGGCAGATGGGGGGGCAGTTTAGCTTCAATATCTTGTTTTTCTTCCGAAACTAAATTATTACCTAAAACGCGAGATTTTCCCGGTTGCCAAGGATATTTTTCCATCCACACATAAGGGAATTGAATTAGATAGCGGGGTTCAGTAGACCCCAACATTTTCAGCAGTTTTCCTTCCGTCAGAGCTTGCCGGACTTCTTCGACAATGACTTTCACTCGTTTGGGTTCAATGTGGTGCAAATGCCCCGTCATCCGCAGGTTTTGCCCCTGCTCCATGTAGGTTGTATAAATCGCGCATTTAGCAGCCGTAGCAGCCGCATCTAAGAAAGCCCCATGGCGATGGCCACTATTCCTCATAGCAATAAAGGCTAGATATAACAGGATCTGATCCATCGCACTCGGACCCAGACGTTTAATCAGATCATTTTCATTAGTCATATCACTTCTAAAATCCGGCAAGGTTAACAATAGGGAAGGAATTGGGGAGCAAAAACAGGGCGCTTACCTCAGTTCGGATAAGCTTGAGTACCTTTATCCTAACTCATGATTGTCAGGAATAGGGAATAGGCAAAAGGCAAAAGGCAAAAGGCAATAGGCAAAAGGCAATAGGCAATAGGCAATAGGCAGTTCACCGTGTTTCCCATTGGGGGCCGGTGGGTGTACTTTGCAACTGCCAGAGGTGATCGCCATTTTCATACTCTAAAGTCCCTTCGTTTAGAGGTTGTTCGATCAGGGGAGATTCTAGAACTGGCCAGTTTGCGAGAGTTCTAACTTCACCGTTGATTCTCCCCAGTCCCTTACCACTTTTGGGAATATAGCTTAAGGATAATTCGGTAGACTCCGATGCATTTTCACTCGGTTTAGGTAAACTGCGATAGCTTAAACCTGTCTGGCTCAACTGGGGTTGGGTTTGGCTCAGAGCTTGCGTCAGTTCCCGGAAGCTCGAATAATCTTTAGTGGAAACACTTTCCGTAATCCAAGCTGTATTTTTGCCATGGGCCGCCAGCACTTGATAGTCTACTTGTTTACGGTGTTCAGAGACGGATGAGCGCCATTCGATCTGATCTCCCCAGGGACGAGCTAACAGCCAGGTATTTTCAACTTGCCAAATATACCAGTCCTGATATCGTTGAGGTTCGCCATAGCGTGAGGGTAAAACCAGATGGGATAAGGGGGGAACTCCAGCAGCCAAATCTTCACGAGAAAGGCGCAGTTGGTAGAGGACAGTTCCTTGATGTTGCAAATATTGATCCCCCGGTGAGCTACCGGTGGCCATGGGAGTGTGGTAGGTTCCGGCTAAGGAGATGACAGCATTATTCTTGCCTTGGGGGTCTCGCACCACTAATTTATAGGTGGCATACTGGGCGTTAATGGTTCCTTTGACTTGATAGGAACGGCGAGAATTAATGAGTGTACTTAAACTGTAATCTGGGGTGATATAGAAGGTTTCCCAAAACTGATTATCCTGGTGATAGGAATAGTAGGCGGGATGGCTGGCTTGCAGTTCAAAGGGTAGGGTAATCTTTTTCTGGGCAATCGTCCTTAAATGTTCGGGAGGGCGATAGGTACTCAAGGCGGCTGGAAGTCCGACTCTGGCAGCACCTGATCGAATGCGTTCAGCCGTTTCTGGCTGGTCTCCCCACCACATCCAAGCCACGGCTGCTAATTCGCTCTGATCCCAGGTTCCTCGGTCAAATCCGCGACTTTCTGCCCCGCCTGCGGTTCCCCAACTTAACCTCAGAGCCATATTGGTGGCTAACCAGTCTAGGGCAGCTTTGGCTAAGGCTTGGCGTTCTGGGGTTTGGGCAAAATCGTAGAGATTGAGCAGTCCGGCGATCGAATAGCCATAATAGGTAGAGGAGTGAAATTCCCCTTGGCCAATGGTGAGAAATTTGTTAATTTCCGATCGCAACCAAGCCTCGTTCGTTGCCTCAGTTGCCGGATAAGCCATCGGCCAACCGCTCCCATCCATCAAGGCTAACCCCGAAACGCGCTGCATAAACATATGGTTCTCGGTTCCTGCCTCATTCCACTCTTGCACTCGCTTGCTGTCGAGTTGACTGCGATAGTCTGCTTCTAAGGCTTGGGGTAAATTTGCGCCAAACTGAAACAGGATACGAATGTCAAAAATACTGCGGAAGTGATAGAGATCGGTTTTGGCTTCATTAAGTCGTTGTAGGGCTTGCCAGGTGGTTTCGGCATTATATTCATTGGGAAGCGACAGACGGGCAAGGATGACCGGCAGCAGGTATTTATGGGGGTCGCCTATACTCCGCTTTTGCCACCAGATTTCTAGGTCTTCTAAATCTTGGGAAGCAATCTGTTGCCGCAGGGCAAGACTTCTGGCTTCAAAGTTAGAGGCTTCTTCTTCTGAAACGGGGGATTGGTGTTCAACAGAGGGGGTAGGATGAGTCCCGGTGAGCAAACCTAGGAAGAGGAGAGTGAGGGTAGAGAATTTAAGGAATTTCATGCACTCTAGCTAATTGATAAAATGCTTTAGTTATGTTGATGCACTACAGGAGTCTAGGGGTTCAAAAATGACTTCAATTAAATATAACTGATGGATTTCCGTTGGCTCAAAAGCGTAAGATCGCACACTTTGTAACGCTGCTTCATTTAAGATGGCATATCCTGTGCTTTGAATTAACTTGGCTTCTCGTATAATTTCGCCTTCAGGATTCACTAATACGCCAATGGTGGCTCGTCCTTGCAGTTGGCTTCGACAGGCAAGTTCGGGTAGGGGCACGTTTAGCTCTTTCTGTTTCCAACCGGAAGTATTGTCTTCATTTTTATACCGATCGGGAATGTTGTTAAACCAGGATTCTAGGGCGGCGGTGGCTTCTTGATCGCTGGTTCCTTCTGGATTATAGGCGATCGCCTCTCGCAAGGCTTGAATTTCTGCTAACAGGGGATCGTCAGGTTCTGGGGTTGCCTCGGGTTCTGGCGTTTCTTCTTCTGGGGGAAGCGCAGTTACAGGAGAAGATTCGGGTTCTGGGATTTCCTCTTCTGGGGGAACAGCAGCAACAGGAGAAGATTCGGGTTCTGGGATTTCCTCTTCTGGGTTTTCTGAGGCTTCGGCTTGTTGGCGATATTGTTCTTGCCGACGACGCAAATCGGCGATCGCCGCTTCTGGTATGCTATCGGGTAATACGCCTGGCTCTTCTGGTTCTGGCTGTTCTTCTTCTCCTGTCGGCTCTGGAGGTTGGGGAGGTGAGGACGTTTCGGTGTTTTCTTCTGGGTTTTCTGCCAACCGATTAATCTCTAAATCCAAATCGGATGGAGGTAGCACCGGCAAAGGATTGGCATCATCATAAACCGGAGGACTCGACGGAGGGGGCGGGGGTAAAGTGGGGATAACTAAAGGCTCTCGGTAAGGAGGAGTCGAAGAAATGGGAGGCAGTTGCAACACTGGAGGCGGGGGTAACTCCAGAGAAGCGCGAGGTGGGGGTAAGACAAAGGAAGAGGGATTTTCGGCACTGGAACTATTCGCCGAAGGATTCCCTGGAGGGTTGGGAAGGGGTTGCTGTTGCCAAGCTTCTGGATTAATGGGAGGGAGCGTCAGTTGGGAGGGGCTGTTGAGATTGGGTAGGCGCTCCAATTGTTCGGGAGTCAGCTCGACTAAATCAACGGCATCGAGGGAGGGGCGTGGACTGCCACTTCGGATGGGGATGTTAATCCACAATAGGCCATGAAAGGCAACGGAGGCGATCGTGGCAATCCAAAAGGGTTGGAGAGCGGGTTGACGTTGCTGAGGAAACAGGGGAGAGTAGGTCATGAGAGTTCAGAGTTAGCTAGGTCGGGGCGGCTTTTACTGTATTGCGATCCTAACCGCTATACTACAGATCTTGGCTAATTACAACGTAATTCATTGTGCAACCGGTTGATTTTACTACTTTAATGGCGATTTGTGCTGATTTGCGCGATCGCTGGTTACCGGCTCGCTTAGAGCAGGTGTTTCAACAGGATCGCTTTATGCTATCCCTTGCCCTGCGGACGCTTCAGGGGCGGGGATGGTTAACGCTCTGTTGGCATCCGCAAGCGGCCCATTTAGCCATCAGTAAGCCGCCTCCGAAAGCACCGGATACGTTTACGTTTAGCGACCAATTACGCCATCAACTCAATGGGTTAGCTCTGGTTGCTATTGCGGAAATTGCCCCTTGGGAGCGGGCTGTTGATTTGCAGTTTGCCCAACGACCGGGCGATCCGATTCTCTGGCATTTGATTGTGGAGGTGATGGGGAAGTATAGTAACGTGATTTTGCTCAATCAGGAGCATATGATTGTTACGGCGGCCCATCAGGTGAGCGAGCAGCAGTCGAGTGTACGCCCCATTCTCACCGGACAACCCTATGTGAATCCCCCAGCCCTGACGAATCGGATACCGACGTTGGAAGAGTCATTCAGTGCTTTTCGGGAGCGGGTGGGATTGATTCCGGGGCCACTCAAGCGCCAATTACTGCAAAGTTATCGGGGGTTAAGTCCCCGGTTGATTGAGTCTTGGCTATCGGGGACGGCGATCGCCCCCCATCAACCGACGGACAGTTTAAGCGATGCCGATTGGTCTCTTTTATTTGAGCGCTGGCAATATTGGTTACAGAGTTTGCAAAAGGGAAGTTTTACGCCCGGATGGAATAAAAAGGGCTATACGGTGATGCCTTGGGATCGGGTGGAGGCAGTGGAGTCCGTACAAAATTTAATCAGTCGGTATTATACCGAGCAGCTCAACCGGCAACAGTTTAGTCAACTCCATCATCAACTTCAGCAAAAGGTGCGATCGCTCTTAGGCAAGCTCCATCAAAAGGCGCTGTTGTTCCGAGAGCGGTTGAATCAGTCTCAGGATGCCGATCGCTATCGCTATTTAGCCGATTTATTGATGGCCCACTTGTATGAATGGAAACCGGGAATGGAGGCGATCGAACTGGCTGATTTTGAAACCGGAAAACCGGTTAAAATTCCTCTCAATCCGGAAAAAAATGGCGTACAAAATGCCCAAGCTCTCTACAAAAAGCACCAAAAGCTCAAGCGCTCCCAACTCGCGGTTCAACCCCTCTTAGAAGCTGTTGAAGCGGAACAGCGCTATCTGGAACAAGTGGAAACCACCCTGCTACAAGTCTCTGAGTATGGCACGGCTGAGGATTTATCTATCCTCGAAGAAGTACGGGAAGAATTAATTGAACAAAAGTATTTAGACTCTCCAGACTCGGACTATCAACGCAGTCCCACCCACTCCCAACCCCATCGTTACCAAACCCCTAGTGGGTTTGAAGTTCTCGTCGGTCGCAATAATCGCCAAAACGATCGCCTAACTTTTAGACTGGCCGGAGCTTACGATCTGTGGTTCCATACCCAGGAGATTCCTGGAAGTCATATCTTGATGCGAGTTGATCCGGGACAGGTTCCCGATCCTGAAGACCTCCAGTTTGTGGCCAATCTAGCGGCCCATTATAGCCAAGGACGGCAGAGTAAGCAGGTTCCGGTGGTTTACACCGAGCCGAAATCGGTGTATAAACCAAAAGGCGCTCAACCGGGAATGGTGGTCTATAAGCATGAGCGGATTCTTTGGGGATGCCCCCAGGATGCAGTGGTGAAATAGAACTGCGATCTTTGATTATAAATAGTTATCAAAAGGGAAACTGTTAAGTATGAACTTTTATTAAAAAAAATCCGGTTCTCTGTTACGATTGGTAAAGAGAGACATAAGAGACCAATCCTCCTCGTGTTGTGGGAACGCGCAGTCAGGATTTTCGGAAACGACAATTGATATTCATGATATCGATTCAGCGCCAGCTAGGTTCTAGCTGGCTTTTTCTCATTATGGGGGGAACCCGATCGCCGCCCGATATAGCGCTTTCCGCTTCGCGGACATGAACGCGCTAGGGAATAGGGTTGTGGTACATGGCTTTGAGCCTTTAAGACTGTACACCATTACAGCGCTTCGCGCTGTAATGGCCGGATTTACCGCCGGTTTTTTCGATTAAATGGATGGATTCGATGGCGATCGCCTTATCTAAAGCTTTAGCCATATCATAGAGCGTCAGCGCTGCCAGGGAAACCGCCGTTAACGCTTCCATTTCCACCCCAGTTTCGGCGGTGGTTTTGACGGTGGCTACAATTTGATAACCGGGTAATTGGCGATCGGGTTTAATGTCCACTTCAATCTTTTGTAGGGGTAGGGGATGACAGAGGGGAATCAGTTGGGCGGTTTGTTTGGCAGCCATAATTCCTGCAAGTTTAGCAGTGGCGATAATGTCGCCTTTGGGGGCATTCCCGGCTAGAATCGCTTCTAAGGTGGCTGGTTGCATTCGCACTTGTCCACCGGCGATCGCCTTCCGCACCGTTGCGGGTTTTGCGGAAACATCCACCATCTGCACTTCTCCAGACTCATTCACATGGCTTAATTCGGAATTAGAACAATTTTCTTGTGTCATAAGCAATAAATGTGCTATATTAGTTTTCTAGACAGTTAAGGGCTTGTAGCTCAGTGGACTAGAGCACGTGGCTACGGACCACGGTGTCGGGGGTTCGAATCCCTCCTAGCCCGTTTCATTCAATTAACCCCATTGGCTCACTCGGTGTAGATCAGCAGTTGAACTGGATCGCCCCAAGTGAGCTTTAGTTCTTTTTGGGCATTGCCGCAATTCACGGCAATTTCTACCCAGCCATGGCTGCCGATGAGGGCGATCGCCTTTCCCGTGGGGAGATCGCTATAGGTTTGAGCGCCAACAATAATTTCTTCGTTTAAAATCACTGACCAGGGAATATCATTGACCACTTCTGCGGGAATATTGGTGACCAGGTTCCCAAAATGGTCAATGGATTGGATGACTCCTCGAATATAGTGTTTTTCTTGGGTATAGGGGGGAATAGAAAAATCGATTAGGGTATCGGGATCGATCAAATCGCCTAACTGCTCGATCGCTACCCCATTGGCTAAATGAGCGCCCGCAGGAGCAAAAATATCTCGGCCGTGGAAGGTGGCGCTGGGATGGGGCGATCGCCAATAGTCAGGATTGGTTAATTCAACGGCTTTAATGATGGGATGTTGGCTGAGAATGCCGCTAAATAAGCCATTATCGGGGCCGACTAAAAACCCTTGGGGCAGTTCTAGGGCGATCGTCCGGCGATCGGTTCCCACTCCCGGATCGACCACGGCCACATGCACCGTATAATCTGGAAAATAGGGATAGGCAGTCATCAGGGCAAACCGAGCAGCCGCTAAATTTTGCCCCGGTAGATCGTGGGTGAGATCGATGACTCTAATCTGGGGATTAATTTGGGCGATCGCCCCTTTCATCACTCCCACATAGGGATCTTGCAGACCAAAATCGGTTAATAAGGTCAAAATTCTGGGCATAGTCATTCCCCTCATTTAATCAGAAAAGACAACTTTCGGATGTAACCCCCACTCTAGATTCGTTTGTTTAAGTTCTCCCATACCCATAAATTCGCCGGTTGGGGAACTGACGCACACGACTCCCCCGGATAGATCTTCACCGGCGATCGGCAATTGTTGACCATGGAACCAGGAGCGCACTTGGGAGGTGGAGAGGATGCACTCTGGAAGATGACTTAAGGCACTGTGGGGAGAGATAGGGGTAAAGGTTTGCTGTTGTAGTTGTTGTTCTAATTCGTCAAGGGTAATACTTTCGTCTAAGCAAAATCCACTGCTTTGAGTGCGAGTCAGGTGGGCGAGGGTTGCGCCCGTGTTAACGTGATCGCCTAAGTCGCGGGCGATCGCCCGAATATAGGTTCCTGGCCCGCAAGAAATGGCCACATCCAGCTCTGGAAAGTCCCCCGGCCGCCAATCTAAGATGCTGATATCATACACTTCCACCGTTCGCGCTGGCACTTCAACCGTCTCCCCCTGTCTGGCAATTTTATATAAACGTTTTCCCCCCACCTGAATGGCGCTATAAATGGGGGGAATTTGCTCAATTTTGCCCCGAAATTGACTTAAAGCCCACTGAATTGACTCTAAACTTAAATCAGGAACCGGTTGAGAGGCGATCGTCTCTCCCTCTAAATCATCCGTTTGTGTCCGCACCCCAAAGCGAATTGTCGCCTTATAAGCCTTATCTTGAGGTAAAAACTGTAACAAACGGGTCGCTTTCCCCAGGGCCATCGGCAGAACTCCCACCGCCGCCGGGTCTAGGGTTCCCCCATGGCCAACCCGCTTAGTTCGTAACAAACGACGTACCCGCGCCACACAATCATGGGAAGTGTAACCAGGGGGTTTGTTAAGGTTGAGAAATCCAAACGTCATTCAGGGGATGGAACTGAGCTTCTCTCCCTAGATTACCCCAGATCGTGCTATATTACTCGATTGATTAAACAGGACTCAGCCCTGGGTTGAGGGTAGATCGATGAAAGGACGGATAAAATTGCCTTCTTTAGGGAATGGGATCAAAATTCTGGGAATCAACCTGGTTCTGATGTTCCTATTCTTAGAGGGCGTTTGTTTAGGTTTTTATGCCTCTCAACATCAACAACTGTATTATTGGCGATCGCCCCAGGACTCCACCAGCCCAGAAGACGATCCCATTAACCTCGATCAACAGGGTATTCGTTTAGAACAAAATATCACAGAAATCTTACATCCCTTTTTTGGCTATATCTCTAAACCCGGAAGCGGATTTGGCGGTTTTGAGTTTCAGTCCGTATTTCATGCCAATAATTATGGTTTGGTCTCCCAAGTTAATTATCCCTACATACGCCAAAATTCCAATCAGGTACTGGTGGGTATTTTTGGCGGTTCGGTGGCCACCTTTTATTATATGAATGAAATTGAAAACCCGACCCTCACCAGAACCCTACAAACCTTACCTCAATTTAGCGATAAAGAAATTGTCCTCTTGAATTTTGCCCAAGGGGGATATAAGCAACCCCAACAACTCCTAACCCTAAATTATTTCTTATCCCAAGGTCAAGAGCTAGATTTAGTCATTAATATTGATGGCTTTAATGAAGTCGCGATCGCCAACAATAATGTTAAAAAAAACATCGCCCCTTCCATGCCAAGCGCTCTGCAAGTCATGCCTCTCGTGCAGTTAGCCAATAATAACCTCTCGACAGCACAAATGAAAATCATGCTTGAGGTCATTGAAATTAAAGACAAACTCAAAGAGAGCTTACAAGCCCAAAAAGACTGCGCCTTGTCCTTGTGTTACGCTTGGGAACAGATCCGTTCAAGGGTTTTAATCAAGAACTATTACGATCGCCTCAAAGACTTTGAAGATCGGCGCAAAAAGTCTACCACCCCCGATGAATCTTTAATTTATCTCCAGCCTTGGGAGAGTCAAGGAAGACAAACAGATTATGAAAGAATGAGCCAAATATGGGTACAGTCTTCTTTAGCCATGTATTCAGTTCTGCAATCCCAGAATATTCCCTATTTCCATGTCTTGCAACCGAATCAATATCATTCTACTCAACGGCAGTTTAGTCCAGAAGAACAACAGCAATTTGCCCCAGAAAATAATACCCGTAATCCTTATGTTGATGGAGTAACATCCGGTTATCCCTATTTAGTCGCAGCCAGTGAGAAACTATTAGACACAGGGGTGTATTTTGTCAATGGGGTCACTGCTTTTGATTCCGAGACCGATACCGTTTATATTGATACCTGTTGCCACTATAATCAAAAAGGAAGAAATATTTTTGCTAACTTTGTGGCCAGTCAAATTGCCCTGACCCTCAGTCAATCGAATCTATAGCGATCATGGTGAAGTTTGAGCCAAAATGGATTAAAGTTATTTTAATCAATATCAGCACTATTGTAGTGTCTTTAGAGCTGCTATCCCTTGGATGGTATGGACTGACAAGGTGGCAGTTTTTTTATACACGCTCCCCAGCCTCGAACCCAACCTATTCCCAACTGGAGGAAAGGGAAAATACGGGAATTGAGTTGAAAGATAGTTTACAGTTACGATTACACCCTTATTTTGGCTATACTGATTTTAAGCCAGAAGAGCCAACGATTAATAATTATCAATTTGGTTCACCCAGGGATTATCCTGTGCTGAAAGAAAACGATCGCCAGTATCTGATCGGTATTTTTGGCGGATCGGGTGCGGTGGCGATCGCCAATACGGAAGCTCAGTATCAAATTATCACCAATACACTCCAGCAACTTCCCCAATTTGCGGATCGAGAAATTATGATCTTAAATTTTTCCCAGGGAGGCTATAAACAACCTCAGCAATTATTAGTCTTCAACTATTTTTTATCCCTGGGACAATCTTTTGATATGGTGATTAACATTGATGGCTTTAATGAAGTTGCCTTATCGAGCCTTAATTATCCCGAAAATATCCACTTATCCTTACCCAATGCTTCCTTGATGAAAGCCCTAGTCAATTTGGGAAATCATCAATTCTCCGATAAAGATCTACAAATAGCGATTAAAACCCGTGAATATAATGCTACCCTTCGCAGTCTCCAAAGTCACCAAAATACTTGTTGGTTTGCACTATGTTATATGGGTCATCAATTTTACGATCAAATCTTGCGGTTCGACTATCAACAGTTCTTAAAACAGCAGCAAAAGAAAACTTCAGAACAACTCATGTTAGATCCTACGTCTAACGCCTTTAGCCTGTTTTATCTCAATCCCCCCGATCCAGAAACAACACCCGAAAATCTCTATTCTAAAATCGCGCAAACTTGGGTAAACAGTTCTGTTTTAATGCATCAAACTTTAACAAGTCAAAATGGGCTATACTTCCATTTTCTGCAACCGAATCAATATTATCTGACCCAACGTCAATTTACTCCCCAAGAGCAAAAAGAAGCTATTAATCCAGAACAAGTTTATGCTGAACCCGTCAGACAGGGTTATCCGGTTTTAATCGATGCTATCGATCAATTACAACAAAATGGGGTCAATGTTTTCAATGCGGTAACCATTTTTGATGCTGAAGCTCAACCGGTATATAAGGATGATTGTTGCCACTACACTATTCTGGGTAACCAACTTTTTTCCCGATATATTGCTAACCGTATTGTCGAAACCTTGCAAGGGGAGGAAAAATCCGCAACCCTTCAAACTAAATCAAAGAACTTGGCAATAAACAACCCATAAAAGACAAAAAACAACAGACCTTCCCATTGAGTAATATTTTTATCCTGGGTAACCGTATAAAATAAAAGAGTTCCGGCGGCAAAAAACGGTAAGCCAATAATGAGTAAATCTTGGTTGATTTCTAATTCGGCAATTAATCCGGGAATTCCCATAACGACTAGGGAGTTAAAGATGTTAGAGCCAACTACATTTCCTAGGGCCATTTCTGCATTGCCTTTGCGGGCTGCATTTAAACTAACAATTAATTCCGGTAAAGAGGTTCCTAGGGCTACAGCGCTAACGGCAATAATATGTTTTCCTATATTTAATTCTTCTGATATTTTGGTGACGGATTGAATGGTGTAATTTGCACCAAAATATAATCCAATACAACTAACAATTAAAATAAGGGTTGCTTTAATGGGAAACGTTTGGGGACGAGGGTTGTCTATATCGTCTTCTTCGCTGCGATGACTGAGGGTGTAGAAAAGGTAAACGATATATCCAAGAATACAAAAAATGGCTTCACCTTGGGAAAATTGTTGATTAATTACAGCGAGAATGAGAAGTAAGGCTGAACCTAACAGTAGGGGGAGATCAACTCGGGTTAAATCGTATTCTAGAATAATTCCTTTACTAACAACGGCTGCGACTCCGACAATGAGGAAAATGTTGGCAATATTCGATCCGAGAACATTACCAAAAACAATTTCAGAAGAGTTATCGAAAACGGCAACGAGGGACGAGAGTAGTTCCGGTAGGGATGTGCCAACAGATAAGAGTAAGACTCCGACAATGAAGGAGGGAAAGCGGAAAAATAATCCTAAAACTTCGGCTGATTCGGTAAAATAGTCGGCGGATTTAATTAAGGCTGCTAAACTAATAACAAAAACTACAGACCACAGAAGAATTACAGATGTCATAGATCGGATAATTAAACAAAGAAAATTGAGGAACGATCTGGATCGGCGTAAAACCCGATCCAGTCTAGCTTGGGGAAGATGAAATGATACGTCAATCGATTCAATAAAGAGGAAAAAGGATGAACGCTTGTCTGATCTGCGACATCCTTCTTCCCCTGGGTTCCTGGTGTGGTCTATGCTTCATCGTAGGCTTCCATATCTAATAAATAGAGATAGGGTTGAACGATGTCTACCATTTCAGGACGCTGGAAGGCGATCGCCCGCAATAGATGCCAGTCCCTTAACCCTTCAAAAGCATTACTATACTCATCTTTTTCCAAACGGTTGGCGAGCATGGCGATATCTTCTGAAGTCATCTGAGAAATTGCCTGCTTGGAGATAGTGAGCATTGCCATAGTTGAGCCTCCCATTGCACCGTCTGTGTATCAACCCTATCTTATCCCATTTTAGATCTCTGGTTTTTATATCGCTGATGCAATGGGGATGTACAAGACGGGCTAACTTTCGGCGATCGCCTCCTCAGAAGTCGCCTCAGAGAGATCTCCCTCTAACAGATTGTCTCCTTTGAGCATCCGTTGAGCCGCTTCTAACAGGGCTTCCTCCAAATAAGGCTTGGTGAAATAGCCCTTGGCTCCCAAGGATGCCGCATGTTGCTGATACTTAGACGCACCCCGTGAGGTCAACATCGCCATGGGGATTTGCTTAAGTATTTCATCCCCCTGAAGACGCTCTAACAACTCCAAACCGTTGAGTTTGGGCATCTCAATATCACAGAAAATCATGTCACACGGCAAACCTGCTCGCAATTTCTCCCAAGCATCTAATCCATTTCGAGCCTGTTCTACCCGATATCCAGACTTCACAAACGTCATCGATAACAGCTCGCGCACCGTAATTGAGTCGTCCACAATTAACACTGTCGGTTCAGACTTGTCAATCGGTTCCGGTTCAGGGGGAACCACTTCTTCCCACATGCCAATATTCTGTCGAGAACGACCCATCGACAGGTCAATTAACTCTAGAACATCGGCGATCGGCATAATCCGACCATCTCCAAGTACCGTCGCTCCCGCTACACCCACCGGTTTAGGAATCGGCCCTTCTAACTGCTTGATTACAATCTCTTGCTCTCCTAACACCTGATCCACCTGAAGCGCCAAATACTGACCCGCACTTCGCAAAATCACAATTGAGATAATGTCATCCTCGCTCGAACCAGCAAACACTCGTCCCCGGCCAATCGTTCGGTTATACTGCAACAACTCTGAGAGGGGCCTAAAAGGTAGCTCCGTATCCCGCCATTTAATACAATTGACTCCCTCTGAATTTTCATAAATCCGCTCTTTGGGAACATCGAGCATGTCTTCCACCCCATCCATGGGGAAGGCAATTCTGGCATGGTTACTAATACAACTGAGTGCCTTAGAAATACTCAAGGTTAACGGCAAACGAATGGTAAAAGTTGTCCCTTGTCCTTCTGCTGAGTCGGTTGTAATCACCCCGCGAATGTCTCGAAGCGCCACTCGCACTACATCCATCCCTACCCCTCGACCGGCGAAATTATCCGCCTGATCCTTGGTACTAAACCCAGGATGGAACAACAAATCGTAGATATCTAAACGAGACATGGATTGGGCTTCTTGAGGGGTAATTAAACCTTTTTCCAGAGCTTTCCCTTTGACTCGCTCGATATTAATTCCCGCACCATCGTCAGAAACGGAAATTACTGTTTGGTTTCCTTGGTGGAACGCTCTAACCGTAATCTTACCGGCTGGAGGTTTGCCCAACTGCTTACGCTTCTCTGGGCTTTCAATCCCGTGGGTCATGGCATTATTGATCAGGTGAGTCATCGGATCGAATAACTGCTCTTGAATCATTTTGTCGATCAGAGTGTCTTTCCCTTCGATCTGAATTTCTGCCTGCTTCTTCAAACCGGTGGCAATGCGCCGTACTGCTCCCGGTAGGCGATCGGCCGTTTGTGCAAAGGGAACCATTCGCGTCCGGGTTAACCCTTCTTGTAGCTGGGTGGTGACTTGGCGGAATTGGCGCGTCACTTGATCGGTTTCTTCGACAATAAACTCGATATCAGACGAAGACTCCCGTACCCGGACAATTAACTCAATAGTTTCTTGGGACAGAGTATGGAAGGGAGTAAACCGATCCATTTCAATATGATCCCAACCATCATTTTGGCCCGACTCTCCCGATCCATTTCCACCAGAGAAGGAGCTACGATTACTGTGACGAGAACTCAGCAGTGCGGACTCTAGAAGACTACGCTCGTAAAGATCGCGCATTTTGCCCCCCACATCACTCAGTTGCTGCACCAAGTACAGCAAGTTATCTAAACATTGGCGCAGTCGTTCCTGGTTCTGCTCTAAGCTGTTGCGGTTCACCACCAATTCCCCAACCAAGTTACTGAGGTTATCGAGTTGTTTGATGGGAACCCGCATATTTTGTTCAACTCGTTTCGTGGGTTTAGGCGATCGCGGCGTTGCCACATTAACCGTTGGCGGCCCCCCTAACACCTGATCTGTTTGATCTATCAGATCTCCCAGTTCACCAAAGATATCACCATCTTCAGTGTCTTGCACAACCTCCGCAGGTTTATGACTCACCGCTTGAGGCAAAGATGGACTCGGTAAAGTCACGGGTGCATCTAAAAACGCCTCCAACTGGGTAAAGATTTCAATATTTTCACGCTGCTCTTTCTCTTCTCCCAAAAAAGCCTCTAACTCTTGCCACCTCTCAGAAGACCCATCCGCAAGCGCTAAATCATCACCAAAATCTAAATTCTCTAAGGTATCACCCGTCCCCTCTAAATCCTCTCCAAACAAATTCAGCTCATCGAGATCCTCAAGACTGCCTTCATCATCTAACTTTGCTTCTTCATCTGGAAATAAGGTTGACAGATCTTCCGGTTCATTTTCCTCCAACTCCAAGGAAAAATCTAAACCATCGAGATTTTCAGACGT
Source organism: Roseofilum capinflatum BLCC-M114 (assembly GCF_030068505.1). Classification (NCBI taxonomy): domain Bacteria; kingdom Bacillati; phylum Cyanobacteriota; class Cyanophyceae; order Desertifilales; family Desertifilaceae; genus Roseofilum; species Roseofilum capinflatum. Next base: position 1,551 of record NZ_JAQOSO010000101.1, on the reverse strand, counting down.
TTCTTCCACCACCGGTTCATCAAGATCTAAGCTATCCCCAAATTCCAACTCATCCATTTCTTGGATTAATGTACTTTCACTCGGATCTGTATCAGTCATTTCATCCAATTCTGCATCTGCTGATTCAGAAGTCCAATCGAATAAATCTGCTGATTCAGAGGACTCACTTTCCTCTACACCTAAATCTAGCTCCATCTCCTCACCAATTGACTCCGAAGCATCCTCTTCTAAGCTCAACGCTTCTAAATCTGAAGACCCATCTAAATCCAGATCCATCTCCTCACCAATTGACTCCGAAGCATCCTCTTCTAAGCTCAACGCTTCTAAATCTGAAGACCCATCTAAATCTAGCTCCATCTCCTCACTAACTGACTCCGAAGCATCCTCTTCTAAACTCAACGCTTCTAAATCTGAAGACCCATCTAAATCCAGATCCATCTCCTCACTAACTGACTCCGAAGCATCCTCTTCTAAGCTCAACGCTTCTAAATCTGAAGACCCATCTAAATCCAGATCCATCTCCTCACCAATTGACTCCGAAGCATCCTCTTCTAAGCTCAACGCTTCTAAATCTGAAGACCCATCTAAATCCAGATCCATCTCCTCACCAATTGACTCCGAAGCATCCTCTTCTAAGCTCAACGCTTCTAAATCTGAAGACCCATCTAAATCCAGATCCATCTCCTCACTAACTGACTCCGAAGCATCCTCTCCTAAGTCCAGATCCTCTATCTCGGAGGGTTCTGACTCTAGGGATTCTAACTCTTGATTCACTAATTCTTCAGGTAAATTAGAGTCAGATTGATCTTCAACTTCCAATTGACTGCTTACTGCATCAACTTCAGAATCTTCGAGATCCTCCATCAAACTTTCTGCTTCGCTCAATTCTGGAGAAGGTTCAGTTTCTGCTGTAGTTTCTCCATCTCCATCATTTCCCATCCAATCTTCAGGATCACTAGACAATTGTCCCTCCTCAACATCCATAGAGGCTGCTTCAAAGAAGTCCTCTGAATCTATTGAGGCAGAATAAGAGGGAGTTGATGGACTAGAATCTGATATCTCAAAAAAGTCGTCAACAATTGTATCTGAATTCGATCCATTATCAGTTACATTTGAGGGTTCTGAACCCATCATTAAATCAAACTCATCCCTGTTTTCTTCTGACTCGCTTAAAACTTCTTCTGCCTCTTGATCTTCTAACTGTGGCATCATTTCAGTAGAACTCTCTAGTTCTTCTAATGCTTCTGAATCCACTTCATTCGGGTTCTCTACATCAGAAGATTCTAAATCTAAGTCAGTTGAAGATTCTTGTGATTCAAGTAAATCGTCACTCTCCGCACTGCTCTCTTGTGTTTTCTGAGTTGGAGAAAGCTCTTCTAAGTCTTCTGTGTCACTGAAATCCTCTAACTCTAGAGCGTCTTCTGTTGAGGATTCTTCTAATCCAAATATGTCTTCTGACTCGCTCTCTCCCGTTTCGTCTGCGAGAGACAGGTCTCCTAAGTCTTCTGTGTCACTGAAATCCTCTAACTCTAGAGCGTCTTCTGTTGAGGA